>CAWUIK010000075.1:0-15109 GCA_963922585.1 uncultured Flavobacteriales bacterium
TAGTTAGTTAGTTAGTTAGTTAGTTAGTTAGTTAGTTAGTTAGTTAGTTAGTTGGGTGATATTTTTACATGAAATCAGGTTTAATTTACCAGAGAGGCATGGAGGACTATGAGCATATCGATGATATTTATCGAAAAACTCATAATTATCAATCTCAAGGATTCAACCTTTCAATAAGCCAATCCGATTCTGTTTTGGAAAAACTAATTCTATCGTGCAGTCTGCTTGGACGACCTTGCCAAAACTCAAAATAATGAGGGACTAAAATAAATCCACCCCAATTTTCTGGTCTAGGCACTGGTATATGAGCATATTGCTCATTCAAAGCGGCAATTCTGTCTTCTAATTCTTTTCTTGACGAAAGTTTGGCACTTTGATGTGAAGCCCAAGCACCAATCTGAGAGGATTTGGGTCTATCATTGAAATAAGCATCAGAAACTTCATCATCTACTTTCTCTATTATTCCTTCTATTCTAATTTGACGTTCAAGTCCTGGCCAAAAAAGATTCATGGAAGCTTTGGGATTAATGAGAATATCACTTCCTTTTTTGCTATCGTAGTTTGTAAAAAAAACAAAACCATTTTCAACCACATCTCTAATGTAAACAATCCTAGAGGATGGCTGTCCATATTTACTTACGGTAGAAACACATGTCGCTATCGCCTCAGGCTCCTTTGATTTTACTGCTTCATCTAGCCATTTATTGAATTGGTTGAAAGGATTTTTATCTACATCTTTTTTGGATAATGATTGTTTTGAGAAATCATTTCTCATTTTTTTAAGATATTGGTTGGTTTCCATTATTATTTATTCTTTTTATTATTTCTACATGCTTCGATTCGTTCTTTTTTTGCTTTTTTACAAGCTACTATCTCCTCTTCAGTTAGCATTTCATTACATTGTTCATTACAGTTTTTACACTCTTTATCTTTTCTAATGAATAAGTTTTGAAGTTTACACATCAACTCGTTAAAATTATTAAAACTTTCTTGATAAAACACCCCTACTCCTTGAGTATAATTGGCTTCTTGTCTAGTAATATCGTATTCGTTACTTTGATTAAATGCATGAACTCTAACATTACCCTCCTCATTTACTTTTACTTCCACATCTACATCTCCAATCAAACTATTATTATTGGAACCCGCATTTTGGTGACTTACACCAAGATTGGTTGAGATCGTAACTCTATCATCAAAAAGTTGTGTACTCAAAGCTAAAGCGACTTCTTGAGAAGAAACTTCATCTCCAGGTTGATAATTAAACCCAATATCAAAGTCGTCTGAAAATTTTGAGAGCATATTACTCAATTGATTACTTAACATTTCGGAGGTTGAACTTCCTAAAGCAGAACCACCAGAAGCAGAACTTGCTGAATTAAAAGAAGTAGGTAAAAACTTGTTTAACAAAAGTAAAGAAAACACCTGTCTGTTCATGTCTGCTTCAGAACTTATTGAATTTCTCAATATAGTTTTGGCGTTTTCATCACTTCTAGGTAAATTGATATCAAAATTCAAATTAGGGTTAAACAAATTGTCTTTCAAATGCATTTCAAGTTCTACATCTGTTTTTTGCCTATATGCTTCTCTTTGATTTTCGGGCATGATATCAAATAAACTTGTTTTCAAATTATAAATAGCAGTAAGATCGATATCCGCTTCGTAAGGATCTCCATACCAATTAATAGTTCCTCCTTTTTTAACGCTAAATCTTTTATTGATCAAATCTTTCAAAGTAAAAAGATAACTTCCTTCATAAATTTCGTAGTTACCAAACATATAAAAGTCGTAGAACTGGTCAATATACATATCGATGTGTCCAACTCCTTTTCCTCTCATAGCATCTCCAACAATATCATCAAATACCAATTGAATATTTGCATCTTCAGTGATGTCCATGCTTAAATTAAGGTTGATTCCCTCTAAATTTACTTTATATTCTTCTTCCTCTTCTACTTTGTTATTAATAAAAGTAATAAAATCTTGCAATTCCACCTCAGCACTTCCATAAAGTGGCAAAGTAATATTGGTTCCTTTTTCCGATTTTGCATTCACTTTAATATCCATTTTATAAACATCGTCATAAGAAATACCTAAATCACCAGTTGCAAAAGCGTCTCCATAGTACAGCGGATTCATCTGGTAATTGGTATTCATAACCAAAAAAGGCTTATCAAAATAAGCAAAAAAATCATAACTGTACCTCTCATAATTTTGATGAAAAAATGAACCATTCAAGAACGCTGTTGAACCAAATTTGTCTTTGATAGGTAAGTTATTAATCAAAATCATATCATAATCAATTAACACATCACCGCTTGCTTCATAATATGTGTTGAGCATGTCGATATTGATTCCAGCTTTGTCTAAGTTTAGTTTTCCTGTTACCAATGGCTCGCTCGTTTTACCTTTTATATATACATCTCCTTTTATTTTACCTTTTAAATCAGTAAAACCTTCTGGCATGAATATATTTGCAAAAGCAACATCAGTTTTATTGAATTCGATTTTGAAATCCAAATTCTCTTCTTTTTTGATGTAATAATGTCCTTTTGATATTTTCAACCTGCTTTTATCTTCTTTGTCAACAATATCTCCAGTTATTTCAATTCTCTGTTCTATTGGATTCCAACCTGCAATGGTTTCTATATTCCCTATATAATAATTGCCTATTCTAAAATTTTCTATCCAACTGTAAGCATCTAAATAAAGTTCATTGTAAACATCTGTAATATAACCTGTGGCGGTCATTACTCCATCAAAAGTGATGGTGGTATCTGTCATAAATGGATTTAGATTGTCCATTCTAAATTGCCCTATCACAACTTTTAATCTATCATTAGGATTCTCAGAAACTACACCACTAAAATTAAGCGTCTGCTTTTCATTTACTGCCAAAAAATTATCTAAGGTAAATGAGGTAGAATCCATCGTTACATATGAATCTCTATTTATTTCCCAAAGACCAATTTTATGATAAAACAATTCTGATGGATGTAAATCAAAAACCATATTTGAGGCACTTCTTACATCAATATCAGAATCAAAATGACCCCAAAAAAGTGAATCATTATCAGACCATGATATTTCTGAGTGTACATTATCATTGTACAATTCGGTGGCTAATTTAAAATTATTGAATTCTATATTATTTGAAATTGAGATATTATCTGCGTGAACTATGAAGGTATAAAAGGGATCATAAATAGTAAATTTTCTTGTAGTATCAATAATTAGATTTTTGATACAAATATCTCCATGAGAAATCCAATCGGAAGAAGCAGACAATTCAAACATTTCATTTTGACTTTCATAATTAACACCAATTTTAGTGAAAGGTGCTACATCAATTTCTGGATAAAAAAGTTCAGTTAAAGTTGATAAATCTCTAATCGTAACATTTAAATCAAAAGATTCTTTGGGTGTTTCTTCAGTAAAATCATACTTAAACAAACTTGGATAGATTCTACTTCCTAAAGCATACAAACTTTCTTCAATATTTTGAAGCCTAAAATCTCCATTCATTTTCACATCAGCAAATTCTGAGCGAAGATAAATTTTTCGGTAACTTTTATCATGAGAAGATGTGACGATAATTGTATCAAAATCATAGGTTTTTTCATTTTCAAAATATTGTGCCCCTGCCAAAACGATTCTACCATCAAAATCTTCAATATTATTTCCTGAACTATTAATAACCTTAAGATTGCCTTTAAATGCTGATGTTGGACGATTTAATAAATGCAGTGCGTAGAGGTTTGCAGTTCTTATATCTGTTTCAAAATTATAAAGACCTACTTTTTTATTTAAATCAATTTTCCCATTAAAACTTAAATCTAAATTCGGATCTTTGATATTAAATACACCATCAAATTGCTTGCTTAAAATACTCCCTTCAAAATTGAAGTTTTCGTATTCGTAACCCATCAATTTAAATTTTGAAACATTTCCATATACAATAGTCTCTAGCTCATCTAGAGAAACTCCACTCCCTTTCAAACTTATATTGGATGTTAATGTCCCAAAACTATTGTCTTGTAATAATTGACTTATGTTTAACCCTTCCGTATTAAGATCTCCGACATAAGAAAATAAATTATTTTTATCCAAACCTCCTTGAATGTTCGTAAATACATTTCCAATATCTGTTGTTGCAGTTAGATTGGTATAAAATTCATTTATAAAGCCATCTATACAGCCATTTATTCGAATAACCCCTAATTGATGAATTTCATCTGGTATGATAATTTTTTCTTCTAAACCTAAAGCTTTGAAATTAAGTTTTTCTAAATCATTGGCACTCGTTTGAAGGTTGTCAATATTCAAATAAATCAATGATTCATCAATATACGGAAGTCCCTTGATGTCAATTTCTCCTGTATAGAAAGTTACTGGAGATATGCCTAAATACAATTCTTTGATATTAAAATTATTTACAGAACCGTTTAATTTTCCTTCAATTTTGATGTTGTTTTTAAAATCTTTAAAAGTTGGAACAAAATAAGATAAATCTTTTAAATTTAATCTTGAAGGCGCAATATCGCCTTTCATAAAAACTGCATTAACAAAATCAGTCAAGTCGCCATAATCATGATAATTGAAAGAAAGACCTTTGACATCTAAATTGGAAAATGGAGTCAATAAATTTAAGTTTTCGAATTTAATTTTATTGTTATTTGCTAAAAAATAGCAACTTAACTTATCCAATATAAATCCAGACTTTTCGGAAAGTGCTACATCTTCTAAACTAAATGTCGTAACGCCATCTCGATTTCGCAAATCTTTAACCTTACCATAAAGATGCTTGATCTCTATATGATTGTAATCCAAACCATAAGGAATGGGTTCCATATTCCAATTATCAAAAGAAAAATGAACATTCAATAAATTGATTTCGTTTATTTTTATTTTAAAATCGCTTTTAGTTGTATCATCTGTTGCAAAATAATCAATAATAAACTGCATATTAGTTACAGTATCATTTTTATACTTTTGAAGTTTTACCCTTGTATTTTCAGAATTAATAGCTTGTAGTATTGCAAATTTACTACTCAAACTCAACATTGCTAAAGAACCACTAAATTTTGGACTATAAATAAGCGTATCTCCTTTTAAATCTTTGATATGAAGCCCTATAACTTCTGCATAATCCAAACCATTGATTTTGACTTTTTCTACAGTTACTTCAGTTCCTAATTCATAACTGAAGTAGGAAGCAACATAATCTGCAACGATGTTTTGAAAAAATGAAGTTTTGATTACAAATATGAGAACAATTACCAAAAACAATATCAGTTCGAGCGTATATCCGAAAAATTTCAGCAATCCATTTGATATATTTTTAATAATTTTGCTCAACTTAATATGACATTCTATGGTAATAAAGGACAAATATAACTACATTCTTGGTATTGAATCGAGTTGTGATGACACTTCTGCTTCAATAATTAGGAACAATGAAATGTTATCGAATGTCACAGCAGGTCAAAAGATTCACGAACAATATGGTGGTGTTGTTCCGGAATTGGCTTCCAGAGCACATCAACAAAATATAATTCCTGTGGTAGATACAGCCATTAAAAACGCTGGAATTTCAAAAAAAGATATAAATGCTGTGGCTTTTACAAAAGGTCCAGGTCTTTTAGGGTCATTACTTGTAGGCACCAGTTTCGCAAAATCTTTTGCTCTTGGACTCGACATTCCGTTGATTGAAGTCAACCATATGAAAGCACACATTTTAGCGCATTTTATTCAAAAACCCGAAATTATAAAACCTACTCCAAACTTTCCTTTTATTTGTTTGACGGTTTCTGGTGGTCACACACAAATTGTTTTGGTAAAAGATTATTTAAATATGGAAGTATTAGGAGAAACAATGGATGATGCCGCTGGCGAAGCTTTCGATAAAGCAGCAAAAATGCTCGGATTGCCTTATCCTGGAGGTCCTTTGATAGACAAATATGGAAAATTAGGCAATGCTGATGTGTTTGAATTTACATTCCCTCAAACAGAAGGTTATACTTATAGTTTTAGTGGGTTAAAAACCCAATTTATGAATTTTATAAATAAAAATAAGCAGTCTAACCCCCATTTCGTAGAAGAAAATTTAAATGACATTTGTGCTTCTTATCAAAAACACATTATCGATTATTTATTCAAAAAACTGATTCCTGCGATAAAGGAATATAAAATTAAAGATATTGCTATTGCAGGAGGTGTTTCTGCAAACAGTGCGTTACGCCAAAGACTCGAAAGTGAAGGTGTAAAACACGGTTGGAATGTTTTTATTCCTGAATTTCAATTTTGTACAGACAATGCCGCAATGATTGCCATGACAGGATACTTTCAGTTTTTGAACAATGATTTTTCCAACCAGTCTGTTTCGCCTACTGCGAGGATGAAGATATAATGTTTTTTTGTAAATAAAAAAAGGTTTTCAAAATCATCTCCCCATTTGGGGGGGGAATTAATTATTGCATTTGTCATAATATCGTTCTCCCCAAAATTAATTCGGGAAAAAGATTATAAAAAATATCTGAGAAATTAATAGAAGTAAAACTCTTCTACTTCCAAGAAAAAGTTTCAATGATATGTTCCAAATCAGCCGCAATGAAATCTATACAGGGTTGAAGGGAATCATAATTCGGAACGCTTTCGAAATACAATTGACCTGCAAAATAATTGTTTGTACTATCTGTAATAAAGAATAAGTAATTCACTGCAACATCTCCCATCAAATTATAAGTAGCGCCTGAAACTTTTTTCTCAGCAAAGTGAAATGGTGTTACTTTTATGCCCGATGACATAGTATGATGTTCATATACTTTTTCATCTGTAAACTTGGCTATTTCTGCAAAGTTTGAATCAATCGATAAATAAGTTAAATAAACTGTAGCCTTTAGTTTTGGATAGTGTAAATCTTTAAAACAAGGCATATCTGGATTTGGTTTGTCAACTAATATAGCATGATCAGGTTTTTCAAAAACAAAAGGACAGTCATCATTCAATAATGAATAACTTTTCTCAGGAAAATCAATCCTAAAGTATCCTTTCGGCTTTGGAATGTCATTGTTTTCTTCAACACATCGAACCATCAGAAGCATTATTGACAATATATATATATATATAAGTTTCAATGTTTAGTTTTCTTGGTTTATATTGTTTCTTTGAGGTAAAGTTACTTTAATTTGTTTAATTTTTCTCTTATCTGCAGCCTCAACAGTAAAAATTACATCATTGAAATTCACTTTTTCATTTTTCAAAAGTATCTTACCTGCTTGTTCAATACAAAAACCAGCTATGGTATCAGCCTCTCCTTTTTCTTCTTCAAATTCATCTCCTTCTAACCCAGTTATTCTATACAAATCCATCAAAGGTGTTTTGCCTTCAAAAACAAAATTATAATCATCTATTTTTGTGTAAACCACATCTTCATCATCAAATTCATCTGTAATATCTCCAACAATTTCCTCCAAAACATCTTCAAGAGTTACAATTCCTGAGGTACCTCCATACTCATCTACTACTACCGCTAGATGTCTTTTGGCTGTTTGAAACTCTGTCAATAAATCATCTAACTTTTTATTTTCAGGAATAAATTTTGGTTCATGTAATAAGGACTGCCATTCAAAATCCTCTTCATCTATATATGGCAACAAGTCTTTAACATATATTACACCTTTCACATTATCCAAAGTCTCTTCAAATATTGGAAGTCTAGAGTATTTTGATTCTATAATCTTTTCTCTTAATTCTTTATAAGAAATTGAAATGTCAAAAGAAGCCACATCCATTCTAGGAGTCATAATTTGTTTGGCATCGGTATTTCCAAATTTGATAATCCCCTCCAAAATCTTTTTTTCTTCAGCATTTTCACCCACATCTTTGGTCATATTCAAAGCATGTTCTAAATAATCTACAGAAATAGATTCTGTTTTTCTTTTGATTTTTTTATCTATGAGAGAAGTAGAAGAAACCAACAAATAGCTTAAAGGACTAAATATCACTTTAAGTACTGAAAAAGTTGGAGACATAAATTTAGCCAAAGAAATATTATATTTCGTAGCGTAAACCTTTGGCATCACTTCACCAAATAGTAAAATCAAAAAAGTGATTAATACTACTTGAATCAAAAATGAATAAGTAGGATTGATATCTTCCGAAATCCACAATTTTGTTACATAAGTTGAAACAGCTACAATAACAACGTTTATAAAATTATTAGCAATTAGTATAGTCGCTAAAAGTTTTTTAGGTTGTTCCAACAGTTTCAAAATTCTATTTGAAGCTATCGAATCTTCTTTTTTTAATCTTTCTTGATCTACCGCTCCTATAGAAAAAAATGCTACCTCAGATCCAGACATCAAAGCTGAGAGTAATAAGAGGAAAACCATTATTCCTAATGAAATTCCAATATCTAAAGAAAAAGTATTTAAAACATCTAAGGTAGCCCACTTGGGCATAATCGTGACAGATTCCAATTTAGTAAATTATTAGTTAATATTAAAATGGTAAATCATCATCTTCCTCTTCTTCTTTTGGAGGAGCAGAAACTGGTGTGCTAGAAGAAATATTTGAAGGTTCTGTATTAATTTGACCTGAAGTTTCATTTTTACCTAGTAATACAATATTATCTCCTAATACTTCAGTAATGTATTTCGTTACTCCATCTTGATCTTGATAAGACCTACTTTTCAATTTCCCTTCTATATAAATTTTATCTCCTTTTTTAGCGTATTTTTCAACAATATTAGCCAATCCCCTCCAAACTACTATATTGTGCCAGTCAGTATTGGTAACCAATTGACCTGTGTTTTTGTCTGTATAAGATTATGATGTCGCTAAAGAAAAATTCGCTACAGATGCTCCATTTTCAAGGTGTCTTACTTCAGGATCCTTTCCTAAATTGCCTATTAATATTACTTTATTTACGCTTCTTGC
The DNA here is from genome assembly GCA_963922585.1 of uncultured Flavobacteriales bacterium. GTDB lineage: Bacteria > Bacteroidota > Bacteroidia > Flavobacteriales_D > Parvicellaceae > Parvicella. Next base: position 8,941 of record CAWUIK010000075.1, read on the forward strand.
CATTTTTTAAAATCTAATTTCAATTCAAATGTATTAATTTTTTTGGTTCTACTGAAATTTAAAAAGCAACTTTTGATGTTCTAATTTCAAAAATTGGAAACTTCTAGATAATTAACAATCAATTTGGGAAGGGCATAATTATCCAAATCAATTTTATCTATCATTGTACAACCCTTTATATCTATTAAAGATGCTAAAGTAATTTGATAAAAATCAGCATAAATCTTCTGATGTGTAAGTTTGTGAACTAATGAAGTTTTATATTCAATCAATAAAATCTCTTTATTTTGAATTAATTCATGATTTTTGAGTGATACTAAACTCAATTTTTGATCTGATTCAATCATTGGAAATTGAAAAAGTCCATTCCAAATATCTTTTTCTTCTCTTTTTTGAATCCAAAGTTTTCCATTATATTTAAAATGTAAAAAAATGAAATACCTGTCTCTTACTTTTACTTTCTTAGATTTTATAGGCAATTCTATATATGTATTTTTAGTAAAACCTTCACAAGAATTGTTCAAAGGACAATTATTGCAATCTGGGTTTTTCGGTGTACAAACTAATGCACCTATCTCCATCAAAGCCTGATTGTGGTCTCCTGGATCTTCATTTTCTATCAATTCATTGGCTAATCTCTGAAATAATTTTACTCCTTCACTTGAGTCAATTGGCGTTGGTTCATTAAAGAATCTTGACAAAACTCTATATACATTTCCATCTACAACTGCCACTTTTTCATCAAATGCAATAGAAGCAATAGCGGCTGCAGTATAAGCCCCCACTCCTTTCAATTGAATTAATTCCTTGTAAGATGAAGGAAAACCTCCTCCAAAATCATTCATGATTTGTTTTGCAGCAAAATGCATATTTCTCGCTCTTGAATAATACCCTAATCCTTGCCAAATTCTTAGAATATCATCTAAATCAGCATTCGCAAAATCTTTTATCGTAGGAAATCTTTCGATATATTTCAAAAAGTAAGGGAGCCCTTGAGCCACTCTTGTTTGTTGCAAAATAATTTCTGACAACCAAATCTGATAAGCGTCTTTTTGATTTCTCCATGGCAAATCCCTTTTATTCTGGGCAAACCAGGCTTTTATTTCTTCACTAAAATTCATATTCCAAACAAAAGTATTACGAATTTTAATAAAAAACATGAGTTCAGTTGCATATTTATAAAATATAAATTTATCTTTGCACCCCCCCTTAGAACAAGTTAAGTAACTGATATAAAATTATTTTAAAAATGACAAAAGCAGAAATTGTAAGCGACATCGCTGACAAAACAGGAATTGAGAAGGTAGCAGTAATGGCTACAGTAGAGGCATTTATGGATTCAATCATCGATGCAATGGAGAAAGGTAATAATGTTTACCTAAGAGGGTTTGGTTCTTTTATCATCAAAGAAAGAGCACAAAAAACTGGAAGAAACATTTCTAAAAATACAACTATCGTTATTCCAGCTCACAATATACCAGCTTTCAAACCAGCAAAAACTTTTATTGAGGGTGTGAAAACTAAAGTTAAAGTGGGTAAAAAGAAATAATATTTACAAACTAATTAAATAATCGAATTATGCCAAGTGGTAAAAAAAGAAAAAGACATAAGATAGCGACTCATAAACGTAAAAAACGTCTTAGAAAAAACCGTCACAAGAAGAAGAAATAAAACAGTGCTCTTATGAGCATTGTTTAAGTATATACAGCAGGAAATAAAAGAAATTTTGTTTCCTTGTTGTGCTTATATACAACTGTAAAAAGATACACACACTTTTTTTGACTCTTCATATTAAAGTTGAAACACAATTGTGTTATTTATTAACTATTAAAAAACTTCTTCTGTGAATTATGAATTAATAATAAATTCATCATCAACAGAAGTTACAATTGCCTTACTTAATAACAAAAAATTAATTGAGTTACACAAAGATAGGCATGATACGAGTTTCAATGTTGGTGATATTTATCTAGGGAAAGTCAGGAAGATTGTCCCTAGTTTGAATGCTGCATTTGTGGATGTAGGATATGAGAAGGATGCGTTCTTACATTACCTAGATTTAGGACCTCAGTTCAATTCACAAAACAAATACATTCAGCGTGCTGTTGAAGGTAAACTTCAAAACTCTGAAATATCCAACAATTCCATCGAGAAAGAAATTCAAAAGGATGGAAAAATAAAAGATTTATTGGCAACCAAACAACTCATTGCAGTTCAAGTTGCCAAAGAACCCATTTCTAGTAAAGGTCCTAGACTAAGTGCTGAACTTACACTTGCTGGAAGATATATTGTTTTAGTGCCTTTCACAGATAAAATTTCTGTTTCTCAGAAAATAAAATCTGTTGAAGAAAAAGAAAGATTGAAAAGTCTTTTGGCTAGTATAAAACCCAAAAACTTCGGTGTCATCATCAGAACTGTGGCCGAAAACAAAAAAGTAGCCGATTTAGATCAAGACTTAAGAGATTTAGTTGAAAAATGGGAAAAACTTAACAAAAGCATCAAAAATGCTACGCCACCCAAAAGAATTTTAGGTGAGCTGAATAGAGCAAATACTGTTTTGAGAGATTTACTGTCTGCAAGTTTTTCTAGCATTCATGTAGATGACCCTAAACTTTTTGATGAAATAAAATCTTACGTAAAAACGATTGCTCCTCAAAAAGAATCTATTGTTAAATTATATAAAGGTAAAGATCCAATTTTTGAACATTTTGGAATAAACAAACAAATTAAAGCTTCTTTTGGTAAAAAAGTAATGCTTCCTTCTGGAGCCTACTTAATTATTGAACATACAGAAGCGATGCATGTAATTGATGTAAACAGTGGCAACAGAAAAGCAACTGAACAAAATCAAGAACAAAATGCTATCGAAACCAATCTTGAAGTTGCAGAAGAGATTGCCAGAATTCTCCGATTGAGAGATATGGGCGGAATTATTGCGATTGATTTTATCGATATGCATCAAAAAGAGAATAATAAAAAATTGTATGAAGCGCTCAAAGAACACATGCAAACTGATAGAGCGAAACACAATATTATTCCTCCTACTAAATTTGGTGTAATTGAATTGACAAGACAACGTGTAAGACCAGAAACGGACATCAAAACATCTGAAGTTTGTCCTTCTTGCGGTGGAACTGGAGAAATTACTGCATCCATTTTGATTATAGATGAAATTGAAAACAATATCAGATATCTAGTAGAACAAGTAGGACAGAAAAACATCACGTTAATTGTACATCCTTTTATTGAAGCGTACATCAAAAAAGGTATCAAAAGTCTTCAAAGAACTTGGTTTTTGAAATTTAAGAAATGGATTTCCGTAAAAGGTGTTACTTCAATTCCTTTTTTAGATTACAAATTTGTGGACGCTGAAAACGAAGAAATTGAATTGTAAAATATTCTAAAAAACTAAAAGTTACTCGAAAATGCTCGGTTTAAAACTTACTACTGACCCTCGATGGGTGAATCTTGTTGAAACAAATTTAGAAGCAGTACTTTCTGATCACGCTTGGTGTGAGAAAAAGGCTGCTTCTAATGCTATTGCTCTTATAACCTACAATTCTGACCTCAACGACTTGGTTGATGAAATGACTGCCATCTCCATCGAAGAAATGCAACATTTCGAAATGGTGGTTCAGATCATTCGCAAAAAAGGACTCCAATTAATTCGTGAAGAAAAGGACAACTACGTAAACGAACTTTTTACTTTTATGAAAAAAGACGGAAGTAGAACACAAGCACTCTGCGAAAGACTACTTTTTGCAGCAATGGTTGAAGCCAGAAGTTGCGAAAGATTCAAAACGCTTTCAGAAAACATCAAGGACGAAGAATTGGCAAAATTCTACAGAGATTTGATGGTAAGTGAAGCCAACCACTACACAACATTTTTAAAATTCGCCAAAAAATACGGTACAGATGTAGATGTGGACAAAAGATGGAAAGAATGGCTCGCTTTTGAAGATACCATCATCAAAAAATACGGAAGAGAATCCACCATTCATGGTTAAAGCATCCTAAGGAGCAGTAATATTATAAACATTACCATTGATTTCCACTGTAGCGGCAGCATCACAATCGCCAGTTCTAAAATCTACAGTTCTTAAATGTAAATCTTCAGGCAGTATTTCTATTGTTCCTTTCTTAATCCATCTGCAAATTACAGCCACTCTCAAAGGAGCAGTAATTTCCATCGTATAGTTAAGTCCATTTCTGTTTACTCCACTTGCTATTCCAGTAATATCATATTCATCATCAAGTATTCCGAATAACCCTTGAGTTTGTTCTCCCAAAACCCATTCTCTTATTCTTGAACTTTCGTAAGTAGTGATGTCGCCATCAGCATAAGTTACTTTTCCATTATCTATCTAGATAGAAAAATGTGTATTTCCTGCGCTATTTTGTCCTTAATTCGTAATCGTTTTGGTTCCTTCAACTTTATTATCGTTGTGGTAATAATCTTGAATAGTAACACTAATTACTGTTCCAGGTGTTCTGTAATAACCGCTTATGGTTGCTAAAATTACTCCTCTTCTATTTGTTCCATAACTGTCAGTGCAGTTTGTAGTTCCAAAATCAATAGTTACTGTTTCGGGGAATGTAGTATCTGGAAATGCTGGAGTTACTGTAACAGTTGCACAGTTGGAACCCAATGCAGACAAACCAGATGAAGATTTTTCTAAATTATTGTCTTTAAGTGCATCTTCTGTAACTTTAAAAATATCATTAAACGAATTTTTTGATACAGCAAAATCCTGACTTGTTATTGTAGATCTATTTTCTTTTTGAACAAGATTGAAAAACAAATGTAAAAACCAATAAAAATAAAACTATAAATTTGATTGTTTGATTCATAATACTTTCATTAATTACTTAGATTCTGAAGCAGAATCTGCCTGTCCAAAATTGAATTTAAGTGTGAATCTAATTGTGTTAGCAATAGGACTGTTTTGAGATAGAGATAACAAATAACTCAAATCCAATTGAAAAGAAGAATACTTCACTCCAGCACCCATCGACAAAAATCTTCTGTTTCCTTTTGTAAAATGCTCATGAAAATATCCGCCTCTTACTGCAAAGATATTGTTATACCAATACTCGGCACCTAAAGAAAGGTTGATTTCATTCAATTCTTCTTTAAGTTTACTTCCTTCTTTTACTCCTATAGAAGTTTTGTTATCGACATAAAGTACTTCTCCTGGAGCATCAATAAATGATTGAAAAACCCCAGAAGCCACACCTACGTTGGGGTCTCTACCACTGTAAATCAAAGGTAAACCATCAGTTCCAATAATTTGCGATCCATTATCCAATTGATACACAGGTCTTGTAGGAACTAAAAGTTTATTGGCGTCAAAGGCAATAGTAAGTTTATTGTACTCATCAAAATCCATGTTCAAAGCAGTTCCTAATCTAAGATTTGTAGGTATGAAATCTCTTTGTGCATTATCTGTATATGCCATTTTAGCACCAATATTTGAAATATTCAAACCGTAGGCCATAGAAGCTTTGAAATTTCCTAAATCAAATTTTTCTCCAGTATAAAACATAGATACATCTGCAGCAACAGATTTTCCGGCTTTGGTCTCACCTCCCACAGTTGTAATTCCTCCTGTAAGGTTAGAATTAATGAATCTACCTGTTACACCTACTGCTAGTTTTTCACTCAATTTTCTACTATATGTAGCATCCAATGCAAATTCAGCAGGTTTAAAGTCTCTAATTGTTTGTCCAGTGATATCCGTAAACGTAATATTTCCAAGAGAAAAATATCTCATAGAAACTCCAATAGCCGAATTTTTGTCAATTTTTTTGTATCCAGTAAGGTATGCCAAGTTGATGTCATTAACTAGTTGACGCAACCAAGGTGAATAGGAAATAGAAACTCCAAAATCTTCTTTATCATCTATAAAAGCAAGTTTTGATGGATTCCAATGAATTGAATTGGCATCAGGAGAAATTGCAACACCTGCATCTCCCATTGCAGAAGATCTAGAGTCAGGTGATATCAACAAAAAAGGAACTGCTGTAGTTATCGTATTTATTTGTTGTCCTGTTAGGTTACCTGTAGCAATTTGAGCATTTGTAATCGTTGAAGTCAACAATCCTACAACTCCCAATAATATTAGTTTCTTATTTACTTTTTATTATTATTATAATTATAAATAGTTAA
>CAWUIK010000076.1:0-15018 GCA_963922585.1 uncultured Flavobacteriales bacterium
CTGCGCTTAAAATTAAACTTACTTTTTTCATTTTTATTTGTTTTTAAATTATTCACTACTCAGTTAAAAAGGCTTTTCGGGTTTCGCCTGTCAAATATATTGTTTTTATGTTTCTGTCGTGTGTACCAATGAACGCTAACTCCTATATATGCGACATCGATTTAGACTTCTACTCCGAAACTTCGGAGGTCGAAGTGACAAAAGTTTAGTTTTTTGTTTAATGGTTAAAGACCATAATATTTTCAAATTGTTTCATTTTCAAATTTTCAAATTATCTAACCCTAATTCTTTACCCACTTCTAACATGTATTCGAAGGCGGCATTGTATTCATTGGGAACTTTTCCATCCAAAATAGCCTCTCTTATTTGCTGTTTGATATCTCCAATCATTCTACAAGGTTGTAAATTGAAAGTTTGCATAATAATTTCTCCAGTAATAGGTGGTTGCCAATTGCGCAACTGATCCTTTTCTTCTACCTCTTTTAGTTTTTTTTCAACTTCATCAAAGCGAAGTAAATATTTCTTTACTTTTTCCGGGTTTTTTGAAGTAATATCGGCTCTACAAAGTGTTAGCAAATCTTCGATGTCGTCTCCAGCGTCCACAATTAATCTTCGCAAAGCAGCATCTGTAATGGTTTCTTTGGTTAAGGCAATGGGTCTTAAATGAAGCATTACTAATTTTTGTACGTACTTCATTTTACTGTCTAAAGGTAATTTTAATTTCTTGAAAATCTGAGGAACCATTCGAGCGCCTTTATCTTCATGCCCATGAAATGTCCAGCCAACAGCGGGAGAAAATCTTTTAGTAGGAGGTTTTGCAATATCGTGTAGAATAGCCGCCCACCTAAGCCATAGACTGTCTGTATTCTGGCTAATATTATCCAACACTTCGAGTGTATGATAAAAATTATCTTTATGACCTTTTCCTTCTATTACCTCAACACCTTGAAGAGCCATCATTTCTGGAAATATAATATGAAGTAGTTTTGTATTGAACATCAATTTAAACCCCAAAGATGGGTTGGGTGATAATATCATTTTGTTGATTTCATCTATGATACGTTCCTGTGAAATAATTTTAATTCTTTCTGCATTTCGAGTAATAGAAGCAAGCGATTCTGACTCAATTTCAAACCCCAATTGACAAGCAAATCTTATGGCTCTTAAAATTCTGAGCGGGTCGTCAGAATATGTGACATCTGGGTCTAGAGGCGTTTTTATTATTTTATTGTCTAAGTCTTCTAATCCATTGAATGGATCTATTATTGTTCCAAAATTTTCTTCAGAAATATCAATTGCCAAAGCATTGATAGTAAAATCTCTTCTTTTTTGGTCGTCTTCGAGTGTTCCGTCTTCTACAATGGGTTTTCTTGAACCTCTATCATAACTTTCTTTTCTTGCGCCTACAAATTCCAACTCAAAATCGTTGTGATTAATCATTGCAGTGCCAAAATTTTTGAAAACATTGATTTGTCTAGTATTCAATGCTCTTGCAACTTCTTCTGCCAATAAAATGCCACTTCCAGCAGTAACAAAGTCCAAATCTTTACAAGGTCTTTGAAGTAGTAAATCTCTCACAAAACCACCAATCACAAAGACTGGTTGTTGGATTTTTTTGCTACAATTTGCCACATTTTTAAAGATACTTTTTATGGGCTCTTCGATAGGGATAATTTTATTTTCTAATGATTTTAAACTCACCGTTTAGTTCCAGTTTTATGATGGCAGAAGCCCTATTGTTTGATTCAGACGGCAAATTTACTATAAAATCTACTTTTTTTGCCAATAATGGGTTTATTTCTTCTATTGTATTTGGGTTAGGTTCATCCGAAAAATTAGCAGAAGTAGCCACCAATGGCTTTCCTAGTTTTTGAATTAACTGAAACAAATATCCTGTTTTTATCATTCTGATTCCGATACTTTTGTCTTCTGCAAGACAAATATCAGGCAAGTTCACTCCTTTTGGATAAATAATCGTAGTAGGCTTTTCACTTAAATCAATTATATCCCATGCCATTTCTGGAACTTCAGCAACATATTTTTGAAGCATCGCATCAGAATTTACCAAAAGAATCATACTTTTTTGAGCAGGTCTGTTTTTGATGTCGAATATTTTAGAAACGGCTTCTTCGTTAGTTGCATCACAACCTACCCCTGGAATTGTATCGGTAGGATATAAAATTACTCCTCCGTTTCTGAGGACTTCTACTGCTTCATTGATTATCGCTGTCATAAATGAAATTTTCTGGATTTTTTTACTTTTCAACTAATTAAAACATTGGATATGACTTATTACCACATTTTTTTACCACATAGGCACAAAGATGCACAAAGTTTTTTATGCATCGTATTTTTCAAAAATACTTTTTAAGCTGAACATTTTATATTGTAAACCAGATAGTTTTCACGTCTGAATGTTTAATAACACCGAGTTAAGCCGTTTCAGGTTTAAATTTTCAACAAAATTACAGATGTCACCACTCGAACTGACGCTATCGGTCTGTTTCTTCGAGTCGACATGACAAGAAAACGAAATGATAAAATATTTCCCGCAGATTACGCAGATTTACGCAGAATAAATCAGCGAGATTTACGGGAGAAAAATTTCCTCCCCCTTATCCCCCTACTTACGCTTCGGTTAGCACTAATCCAAAGGGGGAATTAACATTCAACTGTCATTTTAACTAATGCTGTTAAAAAAAAGTGGTCACTCGACATGACAAAACAAACACTTGTCACTTCGATCTCCGAAATTTCGAAGGAAACTTCTATGTTTTATATGGTGCAAAGCTGTATTTAACTATAAACAACAAACTCCGAACTTTTCTATAGCCGACTATATACATCCAGCAATTGTTGAGTAAGCACTTCTGGTTCGAATATTTTTACATATTCTTTTCCGTTGGTTTTCATTTTATGAGCTAAATCCGCATCCGAAAGAATTCGATCTATTGCATGAGCTATATCCTCTGGATTATTAGGATCTACAAATAATGAGTCTGGTCCAGCTGCCTCTTCAAAGCAATAACCTTTGGTGGTAACTACAGGAACTTTGCTATGTAAGGCTTCAATAATTGGAATACCAAATCCTTCGAAAAAAGAGGGATATACAAACACACTTGCCATTTGATAAATTGAAGGCAATTCTTCTATAGAAACATTTTTTAAGAAAATAAATCTTTCTGGATTGATTTTCAATTTCTGCATTTGAACTTTAAGAAAATTGAAGTACTTTGTTTTTCTGCCCACAACAACAATCGGCAAGTCATTCTTCATGTGCAAAGTTGCTTGTAGTATTCCAAACAAATTTTTACGAGTTTCTATGGTTCCGACATTCAGAATAAATTGATCTGGAAGTTCAAACTTTTCTTTGATATGTTGCTTAATTTCTTCAGAATAAACTTTTTTGAAATTCTTATGACAAGTTTGATAAATCACATCAATTTTATCAGGGTTAATTTCATAAAAAGAAACGATATCTTTTTTGGTTTGTTCACTTATAGCAATAATTCTATCAGCGTTTTTGCAAGCATATTTAAATTTAATATTATAAATTCTTCGGTCAATAGCTTTATAATTTCTTGGAAATCTTTTAAAAATTAAATCGTGAATGGTGACAACATATTTAATATTGTTATCATTACTTCTTCTAGGAATTTCATTGCTCAAGCCATGAAAAATATTTACAGTATCTTTCTCGAGTGTTTTTTCAAGATTCACTGACCGCCACAAACTTTTAAAAGTTTTATCGAGTTGTGTACTTGGAGTGATGACTTTTACATTTGGATACTCTTTGATGAATTTAAGCGCAGGGTTTTGAGTAATCCTTGGTGTGTAAAGCAAATATTCATTTTTTGGTGCATACTCAAATAGATTACCCAACAAGTCTCTAGAATAGTTTCCTAAACCTGTGTAATTTTGATAAGCTCTTTTTGCGTCAAATCCAATTTTCATCAATCAATTTTAATAATTTTCAATGCAAATATACAAAAGGGTGCTTTTAAAATTTGATTTTTGAAATATTTTGAATAATTCCTACTCAAAATAAGTAACCAAACCTCTTAAGCCCATATCCACAACATTTTCTCCATCTAATGGTTCATAAATTCCATTTGGATTCACGTCTTCCCATTCAAAACTATTGTTGGTAGAAAGTGAAATTACCAAAACGATATCTTCGGTTTCATTTCCTGTAATTGTAAACGAAGCAGGGAAATCACCTGTCACGACACAAGATCCTGGAGGTACTGGTGAAGTAGTAGAAAGAGGATTAGGAACTGTAGTTGCTGGCGCTTGACCCTCTGTGACTTGTCCTAATGTTTCAAATCCCCAATATCCTTGGAGTTTATTTGTGTTCAAACTTACACTTTGTGTATTTACTGTATAATCTGTGATGTAAGTTCTAAACCCTACAAAAGAAGCCAGTCTTCCAACTAAATTAAACCCATTTGCTTTGAATTTGATATCATAATTTTGATAAGTCAAAGAAACTCTTATCCAATTGTATGTATTTGGAGTTATTGATGAAAGTGGAATTTCGGTAAAAATTTCTTCATTTCCTTTAGTGATGGCTTGGTCGAAATCTACAGCCACATCTCCTCCGAAAGAAGTTTCGGGACCATGATAAATAATTTCTCCATCACCTAATTGCGTCATTCCAGATGGTGCTAATTCTATATAGTGTGCACTCATTCCATGAAAAACTGGAGATTGAGCAGCATTTCCAGCAGGCATTGTAGCAGGTTGTCCGAAATTATTGAGTCTGGCTTGCGTAGAATCAAACTTAAGTTTGATAATCAACTTAGGTTCATCTTCTTCTGGCTCTAAATAAACACAGGTTTTATTGTCTTTTTTGGCGCGTTCATCATAATTGATAGCCATTGGATCTGTACAACCTTTTCTACAACTATTTGCAAAAGATAAAATTACCACACAGATTAAAATAAAGTTTCTTTTTTTCATTTTCAACTAATTAGAATGCTAAAGTAATAAAATAAACTATTTAAGACAAGGTTTTGTATTTAGTATAAATCGATCCGATGAAAACTCCTTATAAATTTTCACAACGTCTTTGTATATTTGCAATAAAACAATTTGAATGTTGGAAGATAAAAAAATAAAAAACATCATTTTTGACTTAGGAGGGGTCATTTTGAATATTGATTATCAATTGACAAGTAATGCTTTTAAAAGAATTGGATTTACAGACTTTGACTCTTTTTATTCTCAAAAAGAACAAAGTAATATTTTTGACTTACTAGAAACTGGAAAGATTTCCTCTGAAAATTTTATTGCTGAAATCAGAAAACACTTTCCATCAGAAAATGTATCTGATGCAGCCATTTTAGAAGCTTGGAATGCCATGTTGCTTAATTTGCCATTGCAAAGAATTGATTTGCTCCATGAAGTAGCCAAAAAATATCGCATTTTTTTATTGAGCAATACCAATCAAATTCATTTGGAAGCATTTTCCAAAATCATAACAAATGCTTATGGAAGCGATGTTTTATCTCCTTGTTTCGAAAAAGTATATTTATCACATCAAATTGGAGATAGAAAACCTAATGCTTCTTGTTTTGAGATGGTATTGAATGAGAACCAACTTCTTCCAGAAGAAACATTGTTTATTGACGATTCCATTCAACACATCAAAAGTGCTGAAAGTTGTGGAATACACGCTCTGTTTTTGGATGTAAAAAATGGGAAAGAAATTACTCAAGTATTTCCTGACATAACTCTACCAAAACACCATTCGTAGATTTGGGGTGCAAAAATGCAATCATCATGTTGTCGGCTCCTTTTTTGGGTGCTTTGTGAATTAATGTAAATCCTTTTGCCTCCAGTCTTTTTATTTCAGCCTCTATGTTATCTACTCCGAAAGCAATATGATGAATGCCTTCCCCTCTTTTTTCAATATGTTTGGCTATAGGACTTTCATCATTAAGGGCTTGAAGCAATTCAATCTTGCTTTCTCCTACTTGAAAAAATGAAGTGAGCACACCTTCAGAAATTACTTCTTCCATCTTATAAGCTGGTTCATCAAAAAGCGCTGCAAAAAGTTCGTTCGAAGCTTTTATATTTTTTACGGCTATTCCTATGTGTTCAATTTTCTTCATTAAAAACGGTATTTTTAAATTCTATTACAAAGTTAAGGTTTTGTGTTTTTTAAAATTTGTTTTTCCTTCTAAATTCTTCAAAAAAACATTTATCTTTGTTACATTATGATGAAAAAAGCAAGTGTCTTAATTTTTGGAATGGTTCTACTATTGACTAGTTGTGTAAAATCTAAAGAAAGAGATTTACAAACTTCTAAAGATTATGCATTGATCCAAAATAACCTTTCGATGGTGGTTCCTTTGGTGATTCATTCCGTACAATCCAAGTCTTATGTATTAGACAAAATCAACTCCGAGGAAGATACTTTAAATTCTTGCGCCCAGTATCATTATGTATCCGGAGATACCATAGACATCACCAACGAAAATGTGATATTTGAAATCTTATTTATCCAATGTTATGATATAGATTTAGGCAAGAAAAACGGCTCTTTGATGGTGAATATTGACAAGTATTTCAACACAGACAGCGCAGTATGCAACCTTACTTTTGACGCTTTTTCTATCAATGACAACATCATGCAAGGAGACATTAGAATAAAACGTATCAATGGAGGTTTGTTTGAAGTAAGTTCATCCAACTTAACGGTAATTGTGGGAACTCGATCTATCAAATATGAAGGAACTTATGAAATGACAATGGGAACAGGACAACAAACTGATTTATTGTACGACAACACTTTCACACTTCAAGACGAAGGAACTATTCTGAATAGATTTGGAGTGCTTAACAATTTTATTGGAACAGACATTCGAAGACAAATGATTTGCAATTTCATATCTTCTGGCTTAGTCGTGCTTGATGACAATAGCGAAAACACACAAATTCTTGATTTTGGTGATGGAACTTGCAATAATGTTGCTACAATTACTTCTGCTGAAGATGAAGTGAGTTTTGGAATGTAAAAGATTCAAGACTGTAAGACAAAAGATTTTAAGACTTTTATGTACAGTGTTTGAAAATTAAGGTAAGTTAAAAACTTTGCGTGCTTTGCGAATAGACTTTGCGAGCTTTGCGGTTAAAAAGATTCAAGACTTATTTTGCATAAGGTTTATGTAAATAGTTAAGATATCGAGGAAAAGTTTTTAAGGAATAAAAATTATCAAATTAACTAACTTCCCAATCCAATTTTAAATCCAATCACACAAAACAACTCACCGAAAAAAATATTTTGCTTTGCCCATTCTCCTTCAATTCCAGTAGTTTTTATTTTTGGCATTCCTATGAAACCTGATTTGAGATTTGTTTGAATAAATAAATGTTTCCACATATTCAATCTAAACTGAGATTTGAGCGCGATGCCATATCCTGCTAAATTCCAAATATTAGGACCTTGATTTCCAAAAATATAAACGTCAGTTCGAGGATATAACACACCCAATGAAATTCCTGAATGGTGCTCTAAATTGAATTTTTCTGATTTTGACTTCCAAATACTCGAGACATAATCTAAATCTGCTGAAATAAAATTCAGACCATCTGTATGTTCGAAAGCCAGAAAATCATAAGTTACTACTATATCGTCATTGTTGTAAATACCAGCATATTTTTCTGATGCTGTAGAGTCGATATTACCTGAAATCTTTGCTTTTTGATTAGTATTCACAACATATTTCATATGGTCATATCCCAAACTTACCCACCATTTTTTGTTGATCTGATACCCTCCTCTAAAGTTGAATTGCGGAATACTGATAGTAAGAGGATTAAAATATATTTTGGGATCAAATGCAGAAAACCGATCTTGAGCAGTTACCTTATGCAAGGTATAATGATATCCTTTTCCATGCATTGTAATGTCGCTTTTTAGATAAGCACTTCTATTGTATCCCCAATAGAAATAAAAATGATGTTTCTTGTCTATATTTAATGAATCATCTTTCATTCCAATTGCAGAATAGGAAAACATGCCAAAAAGTAATGTCAGAAAAAAAGCTCTATAAATGAAATTTGTCAATTTTATAATTTATATTCTGCAAAGTAAAGAAAAGTTTGAATGAACTTAAGTTTTTAGTATGAATTAATTACATTTGTCGGCTTAAACAAGATGATAGATAGCGCATGAAGGCAAATGAAATTCGCAAAACATTTTTAGATTTTTTTGAATCCAAAGGACATAAAATTGTTCCTTCTGCTCCAATGGTCGTAAAAGACGATCCAACATTGATGTTCAACAATGCAGGGATGAATCAATTTAAAGATTTATTTTTAGGGAATTCAGAAATCAAAGATGCTAGAATTGCCAATTCTCAAAAATGTCTTCGAGTTTCAGGAAAACACAATGATTTAGAAGAAGTTGGAGTGGACACCTATCATCATACTATGTTTGAAATGCTAGGGAATTGGTCATTTGGTGATTATTTCAAAAAAGAAGCGATTGCTTGGGCTTGGGAATTATTAGTAGACGTATATCAATTGCCTAAAGATAGACTATATGTAACTGTTTTTGAAGGCGATCAAAGTGAAGGGCTTGAGTACGACCAAGAAGCATTTGATATTTGGAAGCAGTTTATTGCTGAAGATAGAATCTTAATGGGCAACAAAAAAGACAACTTCTGGGAAATGGGAGATGTTGGCCCATGCGGTCCTTGTTCGGAAATTCATATCGATTTGAGACCTGATGAAGAACGAAAACTTAAAGATGGAAAAGAATTAGTAAATAATGACCATCCTCAAGTAGTAGAGATTTGGAATAATGTTTTTATGCAGTTCAATAGATTGAAAGATCAAAGTTTAGTTCCGTTAAAAAATAAGCATATCGATACTGGAATGGGATTTGAAAGACTCACCATGGCTTTACAAGGCAAAACTTCCAACTATGACACAGATATTTTTACTCCTTTGATTCAAAAAATTGAAGAATTATCTGGATTGAGTTATAAACCAGTAAATGAAAACCAACACAAACAAGCATTACAAGTCAATATTGCAATGCGTGTAATTGCAGATCATATCAGAGCCATTTCTTTTTCCATTGCAGATGGACAATTGCCAAGTAACACTGGAGCAGGATATGTAATAAGAAGAATTTTAAGAAGAGCGGTAAGATATGGATACCAATCTCTCAATCTCAAAGAGCCTTTTTTATGTAGATTAGTTCATACTTTAGCGCATCAAATGGGAGAGGCATTTCCAGAACTAAAAAGTCAAAAAACTTTAATAGAAAAAGTAATCAAAGAAGAAGAGGTTTCCTTTTTTAGAACTTTAGAAACTGGACTCAAAAGAATCGATCAAATTTGTATCAATTTGAATGCAGAAGGAAAAACTATTGTGCCAGGAGATGCAATTTTTGAATTATATGACACTTTTGGTTTCCCTTTAGATTTGACTGAGTTGATTGCAAGAGGATATGAAATGACAATTGACCAGAAAGGTTTTGAAGAAGCGCTTGAAATACAAAAAACTAGATCTAGAAAAGATGCCGAAACGGACGCAAGTGATTGGGTTTTGGTAAAAGAAGATGATGTAGAAGAATTTATTGGATATGATTATACCGAAGCAAATATTCATATTACGAGATATAGAAAGGTAAGAGTTAAAGACAAAGAAATTTATCATTTGGTATTCAACTACACACCATTTTATCCTGAAGGAGGCGGACAAATTGGAGATCAAGGAATCATAACCAATGGAGAAGAAAAAATAGCGATTTTTGATACTAAAAAAGAAAACAATTTAATTCTACATTATACTACTTCTTTACCCAAGGAAGTAACTGGAAAGTTTGTAGCCAATGTTAACACAGAAAAAAGAAGCAAATCTGCTAATAATCACAGTGCAACGCATTTGGTTCATGCTGCTTTGAGAAAGGTTTTAGGCGAGCATGTAGAGCAGAAAGGATCTTTGGTAACTGATAAATCTTTACGTTTTGACTTTTCACATTTCAGTAAAGTAACAGATGAAGAGATTTTGAAAGTGGAGCAATTGGTCAATGAACAAATTAGAACCAATCATCAATTGGAAGAATTTAGAACCATTCCATTGCTCAAAGCAAAAGAAGCGGGTGCTATGATGCTTTTTGGAGAAAAATATGGAGAAATTGTAAGAATGATTCAATTTGGAGATTCTAAGGAGTTGTGTGGAGGAATTCACGTTTCGAGTACTTCTCAAATTGGAAATTTCAAAATTATTAGTGAAGGCTCAGTTGCTGCTGGAATTAGAAGAATTGAAGCCATTACCGCTGATGCAGCAGACCTTTTCATCAAAGAGCAAATTGATGTTCTGAACCAGATAAAAGAAATACTTAAAAATCCGAAAGATATATCTAAAGCTGTGTCGGATTTGATTCAACAAAACAGCGATTTACAGAAAGAAATTGACGCTACAAAAAAAGAAAAGGCAAAAGGATTGAAAGATGAATTGCTTAAAAACATCATCGTACTAAATGGCATCAACTTTATTGGTTCTAAAGTAGCTTTAGATGCAGCAAGTGTAAAAGATATAGCATATCAAATCAAAGGTCAATTAGATAATTTTTTCTTAATTATTGGAAGTTACGAAGGTGAAAAAGCATTGCTTACCATTATGATTTCTGACAATTTAATTTCTGAAAAAAACCTTCATGCTGGAAACATCATCAGAGAACTTGCCAAAGAAATTGGTGGTGGCGGTGGTGGACAACCATTCTTTGCTACTGCTGGAGGTAAAAATCCTGATGGCATTGAAAGTGCTTTAGAAAAAGCAAAAAATTTGTTACAATAAGAAAAACAATCAAGCACAATTATTTGGACATAAAAAAAGTCCTGACTTAAATAAGTCAGGACTTGATTTGAGGTCTCTAGCGGATTCGAACCGCTGTAACTGGTTTTGCAGACCAGTGCCTAAGCCACTCGGCCAAGAGACCATTTTTTTTATTGAGATGCGAAATTAGTTAAAAGTTTTTTAAATACATTCATTTTTTTTCAAAAATCAATATTCGTCATAACTATCATCAAATTCACTGAAAGGATCATCATCGTCATAATCTTCATCATCGTAGTCGTCATCAAAATCATCGTCAAAGTCTCCTTTTCGATTGTTTCCCAGATCTATACCATCAAACAAGTCAGCAAATTCTTTATCATCTTCGTTGGGTGCTTCACCAAATTCTCTAACAATAGCAGGATAAGTTATTTCTTTACTAAAAAATTTTATTTCAATAACTTCAATATAGAAAATCCACATTTTAAGAAAATCATAAACATACAAAATCTTTTGGTTTTTTGCTTTTACTTCATCAGAAATTAAGGTTCTTTTCATCGAAGGCATGCTGTTGTCTCCATCAAAATGACTTACATCCATCAGTCCAATTTCCTTACCTTTTTCCCACTCATCATTACTCAAATAAAAAGAAGCCATTTGGTCTCCTCTAAAATCAAATGCATGAACAATGGCATCATGTAACTCTTCAAAATTTTGATTTTCACAAATCTCAATATCTCTAAAGATATCTTCTTCTGTGTCCACAACAACTCTAAAAACAAATGTTTGCATATTTACTTTTCTGATAAAAATTTATTTTTCAAGATGCAAAAGTACATAAAGAAATCAAACGTATTTAATTTTGAAATATAGAAGTTTTTAGAAACTGGATTTTTGAGTGAAAAAAAATAAGTAATAAAAGTTTTAATTTCAATTTTACACCTTAAACCTTCCAAATAGAAAACTAATAAAATGGAATAAAATGAGTGCTTGTACACTTTTTAATTTTTTTTTTCGTTCTTTGACCTCAACAAGTTATTTTGCTCTTGAAAACCTTTTTAATAATATTTTTTGTTGCCTTCTCTTGTTTGCTTTTGGGACAAACTGCGACCATCACTGGAACCGTAAAAAACCTCAATGGCTATTATGCAAAGGATGCCAATGTGTTCATTAAAAAATCCGAAATAGGAACTACAGTAGATGAAAACGGAAAATTTTCACTCAAAGTTCCTGCAGGAAAATCTTTTGTATTGGTCATTTCTTCTGCGGAATACAAATCTTACGAAGAAACTTTCATACTTGCTCCTGATGATATTGAAGACATTTTTGTGATATTAGAGGTAAGAAGTTTAGACCCATACACTAAAAGAGCTCTAGACCCTGGGACTTCTGGTTTGCAAATTTTTGAACCTATCAAACCTGGAAATATTTCTAGCCCGAATACGAGTCTAGAGAGTCAGTTGAAGTTTACAATGTCGGGTGTCAGACAAAACAACGAACTTTCTGCAGGGTACAATGTGCGAGGAGGAAATTTTGATGAAAATCTTATTTATGTCAATGGAATTGAGATTTACAGACCTTTTCTAGCACGTTCTGGACAACAAGAAGGCTTGAGTTTTATCAATCCATACATGGTAGAAAACATTGCTTTTTCTGCTGGTGGTTTTGATGCTAAATATGGCGACAAACTTTCTTCTGTTTTGGACGTTAATTATCATCAACCCCAAGGGTTTAAAGCCACTGCTGAAGCAAGTTTTATGGGAGCGAATATCTATTTTCAAGATAAAATTGGTGTGCGTTCTAGTTATATTTTTGGTGCCAGATATCACACCAATGCTTATCTATTTGGAGCCTTGGACACAAGAGGAGAATACAGGCCTGTATTTGCCGATGTGCAAGGAATGTACAA
Organism: uncultured Flavobacteriales bacterium; assembly: GCA_963922585.1. Taxonomy (GTDB): domain Bacteria; phylum Bacteroidota; class Bacteroidia; order Flavobacteriales_D; family Parvicellaceae; genus Parvicella. Next base: position 12,707 of record CAWUIK010000076.1, read on the forward strand.
TTTTGCCATCAATGAAAATATGAAATTGTCTGTGTATGGTTCCTATGCCGATAATCAATACAGAGTGGTTCCAGAAAACAGAGAGACCAATTGGGGAAGCATCAACGAAGCATTGAGGTTTACCGTTTTTTATGAAGGGCAGGAAATCACGAGATTCAAAACTTTTATGGGGGCTATATCACTTGAGCAAAAAGCCAAAAAAGATCAAATGACACTCACCTATACTGCTTCTGTTTTTCGAACCATAGAAAGTGAATCTTTTGATATTTTGGGAGAATACAGATTGGACGAATTGGAAAGAGATTTAGGAAGTGATGAATTTGGAGAAGTTGCCTACACAAGAGGTGTGGGAGGGTTTTTGGAACATGCTCGTAATAATTTGGATGCCCTTGTTGCTAATGCATATCATAGAGGAGTTTATAAATGGGGCAAGAATAATAAACTAGAATGGGGAACAAAATTTCAACATGAACAAATAAAAGATAAAATAAGTGAATGGAATTATCTGGATTCGGCACGATTCAATGTTCCACACCCTAATGATTCTTTAGGATATGTTGACCCTAGTGCTCAACCCTACCAAGAACTTAATTTAAAATATGTTCTAAAATCAGAAAATAGCATTTCTTCAAGTCGTGTTACTGGTTTTATTCAAAATAAAAAAGGTTGGCAAATAAAAAAATCTCATCATTTTAATGATTCTATAATTGCAGAAGGAGATTCTGTATTAATTTATATAGATACCACTTTCGAAACCAATAGATACCTCAATGGAACAGTGGGAGTGAGAGCTCATTACTGGGACTATAATGGCCAAACTGTTTTTTCTCCAAGAGCAAGTATTTCATTCACACCTGCATTGTTTTTCCGTCACAACAATCAAATGTACAGAAGAAATGTCAACTTTAGATTGGCTACGGGTTTTTATTATCAACCTCCTTTTTATAGAGAAATCAGAAATTTGCAAGGTGTTTTAAACCCTAATATTAGAGCTCAAAAATCGATTCATTTTGTTTTCGGAACCGATTATACTTTTTTTATGTGGGATAGAAGTTTTAAATTTACAGGTGAAGCATATTACAAACATTTGCTGGATATAATCCCATACGAAATTGACAATGTTAGAACAAGATATTACGGTACCAACAATGCCAAAGGTTATGCAACTGGTATAGATTTCAAAATCAATGGGCAATTTGTGAAAGGGATTGAATCTTACGCTTCTTTATCATTTTTGAGAACTTACGAAGACATTCTGGACGATTTTTATTATAATTATTTCAATTCGGAAGGAGCGCAAATTATACCTGGATTTACAGCCAATAATATTCCAACAGATAGCGTAAAAATTGAGCCAGGATTTATCCCTAGACCTACCGATCAATTTGCAAGTTTCAATTTGTTTTTCCAGGATAAAATGCCTGAAGAATGGGATACTGAAAAAATCAAATGGAGTACCTTTAAAGTCAACTTGAGTTTGGTTTTCGGCACAAGACTTCCGTATGGTCCTCCTGGCGATGAAAGATACAAAGACACTTTAAGAACTGCTCTTTACAGAAGAGTTGATATTGGATTTAGTAAAGACATTATTGGGTCTCATACAGATAGAACGAAGTTTAGTAAAAAATCATTTTTCAATAACGTGGAAAGAATGTATGTGACATTAGAAGTTTTCAACTTATTGGATATTATTAACACAACTAACTACAATTGGATTACAGATGTAACTGGAAGACAATATGCTATTCCAAGTAATCTTACAGCAAGAAGAATTAATCTAAAATTTGTAATTGAAATATAGTCTCTTAACGATTTAAATAGATAAATCCTTTATAGATTTTATCAATATTAGTTACATCTTCACCTAGATCAAGAATAAAGAAATAAGTTCCTGTTGGCAAATCTTCTCCTCCAATTTTTATTTTCGCCTGACTGGTTCCATCCCAAGTGTTTAAATATCCCGCTTCTTCATAAACAATATTACCCCATCTATTGAATACCGAGAAAATGTTGTTAGGATAATTCTCTATGTTTTCTATGACAAAAGTATCATTGGTGTTATCTCCATTGGGTGAGAATCCATCAGGTATAAAAATTCCAACATCGCAACTTACAGTTGTTGTAACTCCTAATGTAATAGAACTTCCCACAAAATCACAGGGGTCGTTAGGGTCAGTTCCATCAGCAATTTCATCACCATCAGTTACTCCGTCTCCATCACAATCTAAGTCTAAAGGGTTATTTATTGTAAATGAAGCTGGTAATGAATTACAAGAAGCATCTACAACTACGATTTCATATACTCCTGGATT
>CAWUIK010000077.1:0-14778 GCA_963922585.1 uncultured Flavobacteriales bacterium
ACTATGATTTCCATACACAACGTTTGTTGTTGTACAATTTAGAAGGACAATCCTTTTCCAACAGTGCACAAGTAGAGTTCAATTTAGAACCAGCCAAAAGATGGGAAATAAGAGCGGCATATCGATTTTTGGACGTGCAGGTAGATTATCTTTCCGGTAGATTATCGCAACCGCTTACAGCAAAGCACAGAGGTTTTTTGAATATTGCCAAAGAAACAAGAAAAAACAAAAATGGCAGTTTTTGGAAATTTGACGCCACCACACAATGGATTGGCGCGCAGAGAATTCCTCAAACCCTCGATAATCTAGAAATCTACCAAAGACCGGAAACTAGCGAAGATTTTGTAATGATTGGCGCACAAGTCACTTATGTACATCACCAAAAATGGGAGTTTTATTTAGGAGGAGAAAACATAACCAACTTCAGATTATCCAATCCGATCATTGCAGCAGACCAACCTTTCTCGGAAAGTTTTGACGCTTCATTGGTTTGGGGGCCCGTATTTGGAAGAATGGCTTATTTTGGTGTGAGGTTTACTTTGGAGTGATTTATTCAAATGGCAATAAAATTTCAATAAAATTCTTTAAATTTACCCAATAAATACTACAACAAGACTTCAATAATGAAACCCCCAAAAACAGTCATATTAACAAGTTTATGCCTGATGGCTTTAGTGTTTATAAGTTTTGTTACAAATCAAAGCAAAACAAGTAATCAAGTGGTCCAAAATATGGGTAAAATCTGTTCGTATATTGAGGCAAATAAAAAAACTAACTTATCTATTGATACAACTTTTACGGTCAGTAATTACAAATCAGAAACAGTTTATATTAGAGTTTATAACCATATTTATCTTTATAATAAAGGTGTAGGTTATCAAAAACGATACAATTATATTGAATACGGTTTTAATGAATACTATTTTGTAAAAGGTAAATTGATGAATCTCAAACAGTCAATACGCGAGTATGAATATATGGAGAAAGAAAAAAGAGTCGTTTGCAAACCTTGCCAATCATACAAATTAAAAACTTTTTTGGAACAAACTTTTTTTAAAACAAGCCAACCCAATGATACTTTACTATTGTTGATACATTCAGATATGCGACCTAATTAGTGAATAAGGATTTTTGTCCTGAATCTTTCAGTCTTTTGTCTTGAGTCTTCTTGTCTTGACTCAAAAAATCTTTCTAAGCCACATACATACTCGATTTCACAGCATCCATGATTCTTTTCACATTGGGTAATGCTTCTTCAATCAATGGTTTTGCGAAAGCGAAAGGTGTATCAGATTGGGTAACTCTGTAAACAGGAGCGTCCATGAAGTCAAAAGCATAACGCTGAATCCAATAAGCCAATTCAGAAGAAATAGACGCTACTGGCCAACTTTCTTCAACTACCACACATCTATTGGTTTTTTTGATAGAAGCAATTACTGTATCATAGTCGATAGGACGAATCGTTCTCAAATCGATAATTTCACATTCAATACCTTCTTTTGCTAATTCATCTGCAGCGGCATACGCTTCTTTGATTATTTTTCCGAAAGAAACAATCGTTACATCTGTTCCTTTTCTTTTGATATCTGCTTTTCCAATTGGAATAAGGTATTCACCATCTGGAATCATACCTTTATCTCCATACATTTTTTCTGATTCCAAAAACACCACAGGATCATTATCTCTGATGGCAGACTTCAAAAGTCCTTTAGCATCAGCAGGATTAGATGGTGTGATAACTTTCAGACCAGGAACGTGTGCGTAGAAAGCTTCAAAACTTTGAGAGTGTGTTGCAGCCAACTGACCTGCAGTACCATTTCCACCTCTAAATACAATAGGGCAGTGGTATTGTCCACCACTCATTTGCAACATTTTTGCCGCAGAGTTGATAATTTGATCTGCTGCAAGAATCGCAAAATTCCAAGTCATAAACTCTACAATGGGTCTTAAACCATTCATAGACGCTCCAACAGCAATCCCCGCAAAACCTAATTCGGCAATCGGAGTATCGATTACTCTTTCTGGTCCAAACTCCGCCAACATTCCTTGTGATACTTTGTAAGCACCATTATATTCTGCAACTTCTTCACCCATCAAAAACACGCTCTTGTCTGCGCGCATTTCTTCACTCATTGCTTCGTTTAGGGCTTCTCTGAATTGTACTTCTCTCATTGTGTTTTATAAAAATTCTATGCAAATATAATCAAAGGACAAAAAAGAACTTCATTATTCAATTTTTTTTCATCAAAGTAGATTGAATTTAACTTTTCGACTCTTTTATTCTGAGATTTTTTTCTCTTGCTAAGGCGCCAAGACGCAAAGGTTTTTTCTAAAAATATTAAGAAAACATTATTTTATTAGAGTTTTGCTCTGTGACTTTGCGGCTCTGCGAGATGTTTATTTCTCTTGCTAAGGAGCTATAAAAATCATTAATATAAGTTTATTATGGAAAGTCAAAGACCTATTTTAGTGGGTTTTTCAAATTGATTAGCATAAAAACGTAACGATTTTTTATAAAAATAGTTTAACTTTGTAATGTAGATTAAAGAATTTAAAATGGCAACAGTAACTTTAAAAATAAATGAAAAAACAAAAGAAGGCAAAACTCTGATGTCTCTTTTGGAATTTTTTATATCCGAAAAAAAAGGAGTTGAACTTTTACAAACGCCAAATTTCGAAACGCTTAAAGCGATGTATGAAGCGAAAAATAAAATCAGTATCACAAGAACAAAAAACACTGAAGATTTATTTAAAAAATTAGACATTTAATGTATTCATTTTCTTTTACAAATAGGTTTAAAAAAGATGTTAAGCTTTGTAAAAAAAGAAACTATAATTTCTCTGAATTTAAAAAAGTGCTTTCAACTTTAGAAACTGAAGGAGAAGTGCCCAATAAATACAAACCCCACAAACTAATAGGAAATTATTCAGACCATTGGGAATGTCATATTAAACCCGATTGGTTACTAATTTGGTTTATTGATGATGAAAACAAAGAAATAACTCTAGTAAGGACAGGAATACATTCCGATTTGTTTTGATTTTTTTAATTCTGTAAGTAGCTAAGTAATTTTGAAAACTTTTTTAATAACCCAGATTAATTTTTTTTCTCAATCTTTGATATCATAGAATTCACTACCTTTGCTTTATGCAAAAAACATTAAATGTAGTTGCCCTTATTTTGGTGATTCTTTGTTCGGGAGTTTCGTTCATCTACTTCAATGATGATATGGACATACAAGTTCCTTATTTGAAAGAAATTTTCCTAGGAATTGCGACCTTTCTAGGGTTGGTTTTGATTTTGAGAATCAACTCAAGGTGGCAATCGCTTTTATTGGGATTGCGTTCTCAAGGCTACCCAATTTCTATAATGGGATTCAAAAAAATTCTGGTGTATGAAGGAATTTCGCTTATGTATTACGGCCTTTTTGCATTGATTATGCTTTTTTTGATAGATATTGGATTTCTTTTAGGTGTGGTAAGTGCTTTTTATTTTATCGAAGGCGTATTACATTTTGCATTTTCACTTGCTAAGAAACCTTATAAAATTTTAGTCAACGACAAAAGTATTACCATCATTACCAATGAACTTATTTTAGTAAGATGGTCTGATATTTCAAAAATAGACAGCAGACAAAATGATATTCATTTGTTGATGAAAATTGGCGCTCCGGTTTTGATAGATTTGGATTGGTTGAGTGCAGATGACCAACAAAAAATTATTGCTGAAATCACCAAAATAGCTCAAGAAAAAAAACTATTTTGTAGCATCAATTGTAAAGGAACTTACAAAGACTTTACTAAATTGGCTATGCAAACACAATTTGACGATTAAAAATATTTTTAAATGGAAAAACAATTTAGCCAACTTTGGCAAAAACTAGGAAGAAGATATCAGTCGCACCCTTGGCACGGAATAGACATTGGAGCAGATGCACCCAATATCGTGATGTCATTTATAGAAATGACACCTTCAGACACCGTAAAATATGAAATTGACAAAGAGTCTGGGTTTATCAAAGTAGATAGACCTCAAAAATTTTCAAATATTGTTCCTGCACTTTATGGTTTTGTTCCACAAACCTACTGTGGTGAACATGTAGCAGAGGAATGTATGCTTGCTACAGGAAAAACGGGGATTATAGGAGATAAAGACCCTTTAGATATTTGTGTTTTGACTGAAAGAAATATTACCCAAGGAAATATCATTGTGCCTGCAATTCCAATTGGAGGGTTTAGAATGATAGACGACAATGAAGCGGATGATAAAATTATTGCTGTTTTGAAAGGTGATCAAATATACTCTAAATACCAAGATATTTTAGATTGTCCAGAAAGTATCATTAACAGATTAAAACATTATTTTTTGACCTACAAAAATATTCCAGGCGAAGAATCTGCAAAAGTTGAAATTGCAGAAACCTACGGAAGAGAAAAAGCAATGAGTGTCATCAAAAAAAGCCAAATGGATTATAAAGAAATGTTTGGAAACATCGAAGATGAAATGTCGCAAGCTACTTTGAATATTATGAGAGTGAGATAAAAAACTAAGACTACCGCAATGGAAATATTATTAAATAAAATTAAGGAATATACAATTGACGGCTCTCCAGGAGTAGGTCAATTGATAGAACTTCAAGACATTGCAAAAAAAGAAAAAGTGACTCGTGCTACTTTGGAAAAAATGATTGACCAAGCCATTGAAGCCAACAAAAAAGTAGATTTGAGTTCAAATCATATTGCTGAAAGCAAGAATAATTCAAATGAAGAGGTAGAAGAAATAAATCCAATTACCCCAAAATTTGATGTTGGAAGTCAAGAAACGTTTGTTCCTTTTGAAAGACCCAATCTAGAAAGTGCTAGGGACTCATTTGATAAAGAAATGCTTGCCCGACAAGAAAAAGAAACTCAAAACATTGAGCAAAAATCTCAACTATTTGAAAATAGAGAAGAAGTTGTATTTCCTGAACTTAACGTTTCTTTTGAAAATGAAAAAGTTGAAAAGAAGGAAATTTTTGAGAACGAGATGCCTGAACTTCCTAACCCAAAGGAAGAGCTTCCAGAAATAGTGCAACAAAAAGAGTTAACTAGTGATTTTGAGACCGTAGAATTAGAACAACATGACATTTCATTTGACTCAAAAGAAAGTGATTTTTCTGTAGATAAACCAGAAGAAATTAAACCAGAAGTTGAAACCATTAGCGGAATCACTTTCGAACCTAATCAAACAACACCTATCGTTGAAGTAGAGGTTACTGAAGAAGGAGAAAGATTCGTTGGTTTTGAAGAAGCACTGAAAGAACAAAATAAAGGAGCGGAGAATGAGGATATTCTTCGAAAAATAATCAACGAAAATAAACAAGCAAGAGAAAAAGCTGAGCGTGATAAAAGAACACAAGAGAAAACCAGAAACTCCGAACCCCTTTCATCAAATGAAGTCAAAACGAAGGTTGAAAACTCGAAGTCTTCAAACCTCAAATCTACCAATAGAGATAAGTATTTCAAATCGGACACAAGAAAAGAAAGTAATATAGTTACATTGCAACAAAGCAAAACCATAAGAACTTTTGGATTTATTGCGCTGTTTGTTTCCGTTACAACACCTTTCTATATCATTGTGTTTATCGGATGTGGAATTGGAATCAATATCGCTGACAAGTACAAAAAAACAATAAGTGAAAACCCAAATTTATATGGAGAAGAAATTGTGAAAGCTGTAAATTTATCTTTTTTATTGTTTGTTATTAGTTTGATAATAGCGTTTATAAAGATTTGGGCTTAATTTAATATTAATAAATGGAAATTAAAGAATTTGTAAAACTCTGTATTGCTGAAGACATCAAAGATGGAGATCATTCAGCATTGGCTTGTATTCCCGAAAATGCAAAAGACAAAGCAAAATTATTAGTAAAAGATGAAGGAATTATAGCAGGTATTGAAATTGCAAGACAAATTTTTAAAGAGTTTGACAGTCAATGTGTTTTCGAACCAATACTCAAAGATGGCGATGTTGTAAAACATGGAGAAATAGCATTTTATATTACTTGCAACTCAAGAGCACTACTTGCTGCAGAAAGATTGGTTTTGAATGTGATGCAAAGAATGTCTGCAATTGCTACTAAAACCCAAAAGTTTGTAGCGGCTATTGGAGATTTACCAACAAAAGTTTTAGACACGAGAAAAACCACTCCATTGATACGTTTTTTAGAAAAAGAAGCTGTTTTGATAGGAGGAGGAGTAAATCACAGAATGGGATTGTACGATATGATTATGCTCAAAGACAACCATATAGATTTTGCTGGGGGCATTCAGTCTGCAATTTCTCAAACCCATGAATATCTTAAATCTAAGAACCTAGATTTAAAAATTGAAGTGGAAACAAGAAATTTAGATGAGGTAAAACAAGTTTTGGCAATAGGAGGAGTTCACAGAATTATGCTAGATAATTTTTCTTATGAAGATTTGACAAAGGCGGTTCATTTGATAGACAAAAAGTACGAAACAGAAGCCTCTGGAGGAATTAATTTAGAGACAGTAAGGAAATTTGCCGAATGCGGAGTGGACTATGTTTCGGTAGGAGCATTGACACATTCTGTTTACAATATGGATTTAAGTTTGAAAGCTGTGTCGTGAGAAAGGCCAAGAAAAAATGGGAAATATGGCTATTGAAACAAAGATTGATTCAAAAATTATTTGAATGGTCTAATAAAATCAAATTGCCTGGATTTGCTGGAATGTCGCTTTACGGAGTTCTCAATTTTTTTATCAAAAGTTTCAAAAAATCAAATTATGCAATAAAGAGTTCTGCGATTGCTTTTAAGTTTTTCTTGGCAATTTTTCCTGCATTGTTGTTTTTTGTTTCTTTAATTCCATTTGTTCCAATAGAAAATTTTCAAGCGAATATGTTGGAAGAAATAAAAAGCATTGCTCCTATTAATATTTATAATGTGATTGAATCGACCATCAACGATTTAATAAACAATAAACATCATACAGCTTTGGGGTTAGGTCTTTTGCTTACTCTGTTTTATGCCAGCAATGGAGTAAATATGATGCTTTCAGTTTTCAACACCTCTCATCAAGTCGCATTAAAAATGAACCCGATTAGACAAAGGCTGATTGCTTTGGGAATTTTTATGCTATTTAGTTTATTCATAATAATAGCATTAGCAGCACTTACAATTGGTGAAGTGTTAATTTACAACATCGATTATAATAACCTTCAAACGATTTCTAAATTTGGTTTTCAATTACTCAAATGGATTGTAATGATGATAAGTTTAATGATTGGAACGGCAATTTTATACAACCTAGGAAACGCAGATTTTAAATCCAAAAGTTGGTTTACTCCAGGCACATCATTTGCTGCTTTAATGGTTTTGATGGTGAGTGTTTTAATATCTTTTTTCTTTACCAACTTTAGTGGATATAACGAACTCTATGGATCCATTGGAACATTGATGATAATAATGATTTGGCTAAATGCTATTTGCTATGTCCTTTTACTAGGGTTCGAACTACATACTCTGAGTGAAAAACAAAGAGGTGAATGGGAAAAAACAATGTCTGTATAGATTGTTAAAATTCTTTTTTCAGTGAAAGAAGAAACGCACCATTTTCATATTATATTCCTTTTGCGCCATTGATGGTAATTTATCACGGTTATTTTCTAAGGTTTGTCAGAACTTCTGCTTATCTCAAAGAAATTTTCTTTAAATCTTCTTACGATGATGCTTGGAATCCCGAAAAGACTTCTGTAAAAGCGAAGGAAATAGGAATTTAAGTTTAAATTTGCATTGATGATTTGCAAGGTAAATATTATTCTAGTTATAGCATTTGTTCATATACAAAGCGTTTTTCTTGCTCAAAACATTAGCATAAATGAAGTAAGTACTTCCAATATTTCTAACCATTTTAATTCAGACGGCAAACCGATAAACTGGATAGAACTTTACAACAATAATCCAAATCCAATTTTACTTTCAGAATATTTTTTATCAGATAATGAAGATAACTTGACAAAATATGCTTTGCCCAATGTTGTTTTGAATGGAAATGATTTTATTTTGATTTTTTTGGATGGAAAAGATATGCTTAATGGAAATGAAATACATACAAACTTTAGAATCAATAAAAATGGCGGAGGATTATTTTTGTCAAATCAATCTGAAAATATCATCGATTTAGTAGAAATTCCAAAATTACCACTTGATGTTTCTTATGGAAGAAGTATAGACGGTTCAGGAACTTGGGGATTTTTTGAATCTCCAACTCCATCACAAACGAATTCAAATGCTACATTTTTTTCTAGTTTATTAAAAGAACCACAAATAGAATTACCTTCTGGTTCTTATGGTGGGATGCAGCAAACAAATATAAGTAACCCAAATAATCAAGGCACAATTTACTACACTTTAAACGGTTCAGAACCTGATGAAAACTCAACTATTTATGGAAGTGTTATCAATATAGACTCTTGGAACTATCCCAATAATTTGAGTACAATTCCTACTAACCCTTCTTTTAATTATCCCATCAACGCATATTCCGAATCAAGAGCACATACAAGAGGTTGGTTGCCGCCTTTTGCAGATGTAAACAACATCTCAATATTGAAAGTAAAATGTTTTGCAAATGGTTGTCTTCCTAGTGAAACTGCTAGCGCTTCCTACATCATTAATCAACCACACGACCTACCTGTGATTTCATTGGTAACGGATAGTTTAAACTTCTTTGATGAAGAAATAGGAATTTATTTATACGGTTTGGATACGATTCCCAATTACGATTTAGATGGTTTTGTATCTGAAAGAAATGTTGTGTTAACCTATTTTGATCATCAAGGAGATGTTGTTTTTTCAGACAATCTAGGGTTGAGAATTGCAGGAGGAGGCTCCAGACATTCTGCCGTAAAAAATCTAAAATTATACTGGCGAGATCAATATGGAAAAAGAAGGTTGGAAGAAAAAATATTTTCTGAAATCAACTTACAAGTTTTTGAAACTATGCTATTGCGTTCGGGAGGTCACAGACCCGATTGTTTGCCCAAAGATGAATTGGGAAGTGACATTACAAGGATTTTACCTTTCGAAAAATCGGTATACAATTACGTGCATCTTTACCTCAATGGAGAATATTGGGGTATTCATAGTTTCAAACAAAAATTAGATGAAGACCACTTGCACAATAAATACAACCTTCCAAAAAAGGATATCGTTTTGTTGTTCGGAAAGGGTACGGTAAATTATGGGATTACAAAAGATGGAATAGACCACCAAAATATGGTTGATTTTGCATTTACAAATGATATGAATATTAGGCAGCGTTATTTATTTTTTTGATGCTGTCCAGTTCCTCTTTTTTATTCTTTCTTTCTTCTTCAATATCGTAATCGTCTTGCATACCCAACCAGAATTTAGGGGAAGTACCTAAGTATTTAGAAAGTCTTAGTGCTGTGTCCGCAGTAATTCTTCTTCTTCCTTTAATTATTTCACTAATTCTAGTTTGAGGAATAAAGGTGTCTTTTGAAAGTCTGTAAGCAGAAATTTCAAGAGGTTTAAGAAATTCTTCTAAAAGGATCTCTCCAGGATGTATATTCTTTAAATCTTTCATATTAATTAAATTAATGATAATCAACTATTTCAACATCAAAAGCATTTTCATTCTCCCAAATAAAAATTATTCTCCATTGCTTATTTATTCTAATACTATGATAATCTTTTAAATTTCCACCAAACTTTTCTAATCGATTAGAAGGAGGAATTCTTAAATCTTGAATGTCCTGTGAGTTATTTAACATTCTTAATTTTCTTCTTGCAATATCCTGAATTTCATTCGGAAGTTTCTTAGACCTCTGTCCGTTCCAAATTTTCTCAATTTCATTATTGCCAAAAGACTTTATCATAGTTTCATTAGTCGTTAGTAACGTCAAAAGTAAGTAAAAAGTTGCTTATCGCAATGAGTTTTTATTTTTTAGATTCGATTTCATTTAGTTCTTCTAACCCTTTTTGCTTTTCTTTATTTAATTTTATAAATGAATAAGTTTTCCAAATAGGAACATTATTTAAATCTCTTTTCCCTAAAATAGAATTAATAGACGCTCTTAATTTTTTCATTAAGCGACAAAAAATGCAATACTTTTGGCAAAGATTAATAAATTGCACATGAAAAATTTTAAACCTCATTAACAATAGAAAATGAACACCACAGTAACTTGCGAATGGCTCAAAGAACATCTGAATGATAACGACATCATCATATTGGATGCAAGTCCCAAAAGTAATGTTTCGGGGCTAGAAAATAAACTAGAAAATTTGCAAATTCCGAATGCTCGATGTTTAGATTTAGCAAATGATTTTAGTCTTCCCAATGCGGAATTTCCTAATACTTTTCCAACAGTAACGCAGTTCGAAAAAGCAGTGCAGCAATTGGGGATTAATTCCAACAGTATTTTGGTGATTTACGACAATCTAGGCATTTACAGCAGCCCTAGAGTTTGGTGGATGTTTCAAACCATGGGGCATCAACAGACTTTTGTGTTGGATGGTGGATTGCCAGAATGGGTGGCTAAAGGTTATGAAACTACCTCTTCTATCCCTACCACAAATAATTTTACAAAAGGTAATTTCAAAGCCAATTTTGATGCTGAACAAGTTAAAGATTTTACTTTTATGGAATCCAACATCCTTTCCAATGAGTGTTTGGTGATAGACGCTCGTTCAAAGGGAAGGTTTGAAGGCGCTGCTCCAGAACCAAGAGCAGGATTAAGAAGTGGTGCCATACCCAATTCGATTAATTTGCCTTTTCAAGAATTCTTGAATGAGGGGAAACTAAAAACCTCAAGTGAATTACAAAACTTATTTCAACCAGCCAAAACCTCACAAAAACCTTTGATTTTTTCCTGTGGTTCTGGACTTACAGCCTGTATAATTTTATTGGCAGCAGCACGAATTGGTTTAGAAAACAGTGCCGTTTATGACGGTTCTTGGACGGAATGGGCTACGAAGAAACCTATCTATCCCACCCAGTAATCGCAACTGTCATAGAACAGTTGTAGGGCGCTCCATTCGATGCGTGTGGGTGTTGAACGTTGAGAAACAGCGTGCTACCATCAGAAGACATAATGCCGCCTGTTAGTTCTGCGCCCATAGGTGCAATCGCAAATCTTTTTAAATCTTCCAAAGTAGGTTGTTCAATGCTCAAGTCCAAAAGATACAATTCACAGTAAAATTTATTCTTTTTGAAAGCGTGTTCAGGAACTCTTCCTTTGTCGTTCCAATTGATATCTTCGTGAATGATCAAATAATCTTTTCCTCCTAGTCTTACTGGCGTTACACAATCTGGATTTGAAAAAACAGTTGCACCATCTTTAGACACACCACCTTCAAGGTGATTTTTCATGGTATTGGTCTCTGTGTCGAACACCAAAATCCTTCCATATACATCTCTTACCGTATTGTTCTCGGAATGTTGAACTAAAGCATGTGCGATATTTCCTCCAAGGTTGATTTTGTTGGTCCAATCTTCTTCATCATGACCTGTTTCTCCTATATAAATTTTGTTGCCAATTCTTCCAAACCATTCGTGACGCATGTACATGGTTGCTCCCAATTCTATGGCAGCTTCTCTGGCTCTAATCATTGTAGCAGTATCTCTAGCCAAAGGCAACCAAGTGCCTGCACTTTCTTCTGTATCTCCTTGTTTGAAGGCATACAATTGTCCTTGACTATAGTCTAATTCTTTATCCGCTACAAACTTAAAAAATACACCAGGCTGAAAATCATCGGAAAGGTAAACCGTTTTGTTATCCTCCATAAATTCTAAATCTTCATGGAAATATCTTCCCATGGCAATCATTTTTTGAGTTGCTTTTCTCGTTTTGGGATCTACTTCTACTACATATCCAATGTTTTGCCAATAGTCCAAATTTCCAACACTGTCAGTTTTAGTATGTCCCTTACCTTTGCGATACATAGAAGCATTGTCTTTGGGTTCGTACTCTTCACAAGTATAAATCATTCCGTTGGGACCTATAGCACCACCACAATTTCTGTCGGTATTACCCACACCAGAAAAATCTACATGTTCAAAATCCGTAAGTCTTTTCCATTGGTTGTTAGCATCTTTTTCTATCCTAAACATGGTAGCACCACCGCCATCACCCAAATTGGGGTCAGCATATTTGGTTTCATGACTCACAAAAAGCCATCCTGAATTAGGATTGTCTTCTTCTGGAATAAAAGCCAACTGATCGTGATTTCCTTTTGATGGATGTTTGCTTCCGTCTGCTTTGGTCACTAAATCATTTTTTTCTGTAAATAGAATTTGAACGTTAAATCCTTCTGGCACCAATAAAACATTGTGCGTAAAACTCGTATCCAATGGTGTGAATATACTGTCCAAAGGAATGGTTTGTGAAACAGGTTCTACAATTAAAGTATCTTCCGAAACTAGAACTTCATTGTGCTGTTTTTCAGTAGTTTTTTCTTCGTTTTGTCCACAAGAAGTAAGAAAACATCCACAACACAAACTAATCAATAATAAGGAGAGGGTTTTGCTAATCATTTTGTTTTTATTTTAAATGTTTACTAAAGTATCTTTTTCAGGAATTTTAAATGCTCGGTACATAATTAAAAGCCCGATTATGGTTGGAATAATACTCAACCACTGACCCATATTCAAAACAGCATCATCGCTTAAAGTTTGGTGTTCTTTCCAAAACTCTATGATAAATCTTGCGCCAAAAAGCAAAACGAGAAATAGTCCAAATAATAAACCTTCTTTTTTGTACCATTGTTTTTTCCAATAGCCAAACATCATCACCAAGAAAATGATTAAGTAGGAGAGTGCTTCCCAAATTTGAGTTGGAATTCTAGGAATAATCCTTACTTCAAATTGAAACATTCCAGTATTTACATTTACACTAGAAGTTTCTTTAGCATCACTGTAAAAAGCGATGTGATCTTCTTTGGCGTCAAAATTACTTTTAAGAATAGATTTTACCGAATTGCTCACGCCTTTAAGGTAGGTTTCGTCAATGTTGGACTTAGATTGAACCTTCACAATCATATTTCCAATGGGTCCTTTGTCATCGCTACCTGTTTCTATAATTTCTATTTCAGCAACACCCAAACTTCCTTTAGAAGCATGGTCGATGTAACCGATTACTTTGTTTTGGGCTTCGTATTTAAAAAACAAGGCAATATTACTGTCGCTTTGTGTACCAATGATTTCAGAATTCATTAAATTCCCAACTCTTATCAAACAAGCAGCAATGGCTACAGTAACAACGACTTTGTCACCCACCCAAAGAAAAGATTTTTTTGAAACTCTTTTACTGAACAACCAAATGGCAATCACCACACCAATCAAACCTCCATGACTCGCCAAACCACCTTCCCAAATTTTGAAGATTTCCATCCAATGTGCGGAAGTTAAGTAATAATCGGGTTGGTAGAAAATAACATGTCCCAATCTTGCTCCTAGAATGGCACCAACCATTACATAGATAAAAATTTTATCGGTATACGAATCAGGTGCATTGTCGTTTTTCATCATTTTTTTCATGAGAAAAAGCCCCACAAAAAAACTTAATGCCCATGTTAAACCGTAATACCTCACCATCAAAGGCGACTCTATAATATTAGGATTGACATCCCAGACAATGTATGCTAAAAAGTCGTTCAAAAGATTATGTTTTATTTCTTAAAGTTATTTGCTACAACTAAATCTTTAGTTCCGTGTGTCCAAGAATAGAAACCTTCTCCAGATTTCACACCTAGTTTACCAGCAGTAACCATATTTACCAATAAAGGACAAGGTGCATATTTTGCAGTTCCGTATCCATCTTGAAGTACTTTCAAAATGGCCAAACAAACATCCAAACCTATAAAATCTGCCAATTGAAGAGGTCCCATTGGGTGTGCCATTCCAAGTTTCATCACCGTATCAATTTCTTCAACACCAGCAGTTCCTTCATGCAAAGTAATAATCGCTTCGTTGATCATTGGCATTAAAATTTTGTTAGCAACAAACCCAGGATAATCATTTACCTCCACAGGCACTTTTCCTAAAGATTTTGATGTTTCCATAATGATATTCAAAACCTCATCGGTAGTTGAATAACCTCTAATGATTTCCACCAATTTCATCACTGGAACAGGGTTCATAAAGTGCATTCCAATTACTTTTTCTGGTCTTGAAGTGACCGCTGCAATTTTGGTAATTGAGATTGAACTGGTGTTGGTGCTCAAAATTGCTTTTGCTGGAGCACATTCATCCAATTGTTTGAATATTTTTAATTTTAAATCGACATTTTCAGTAGCTGCTTCCACAACCAAATCTGCATTTTTGACACCTTCTGCAGTTGAGGTGAAAGTTTGGATGTTCGCCAAAGTAGTTTGCTTGTCTGCTTCAGATATTTTTTCTTTTGCCACCATTCTGTCTAAGTTTTTGGTAATGGTATTCATACCTCTACTTAAAGACTCTTCTGAAATATCTACTAAACTAACTTTATAACCCGATTGTGCGAATACATGAGCGATTCCATTGCCCATTGTTCCTGCTCCTATTACTGAAATGTTTTGCATATATCTTAATATTTTAATTTTCTTTTGCGAAGATACATAATTGAATTAAGAACGAATAAAGGAACGCCAACCAAATTTAATTGACAACAATAATTTAATGACTAAAAAGTTAATTGTGAATGATTAATGGTTAGCTGTAAAGTTTCATAACATTGTTGATGACATTAATATCCCCCTTCGGGATTCTTGA
>CAWUIK010000078.1:0-14479 GCA_963922585.1 uncultured Flavobacteriales bacterium
ATATTTATTCTACCTACTGTGTAATAAGTAACATTTAAATCTAACTTTTCAACTGCTTTTTCAATTAAATCATAAGATTTTAAAACCCTAATCTGATTGGAAATATCTGTATATTGATATCCAACACTTTTATAGATAGATGTTTGATAATCATAAGTTTCATTAGATTCTAATAAAAGTTGCAATTGAGAAGTGTATACCTTGGTTTGCTTGTAAGACATAAAAGCACCAATGAAACCTATTAAAATTGGCATAATGATTAAGATATACCAACCTTTAATTAAAGCTTTGTATATCCATTTTAAGTCTTTTAGATTGACTAACTTCTCTTCAATTTGCGGATTATTTTCTGACATTTCAAATTTAAATTAGCTCCAAATATAATAGTATTCCTACAAATAATTGCACTTTACCTTCTTAAATTGGTTATTTATAAATATACAACAACTAACAAACTTTTTTTAATAACTATTTTTTGGATAATTATCCTTTAAATGATTTAATTCAAATTAATTTTTCTTTCTTTACACCGCAGAATGTAATTAATATATTTATATTTGCACTCGATTACAATGATTAAACTACTTAAAATAACATTTTTTGTTTTGCTTCTAGTTTTTACTAGCAGTATAGCAATCAGCCAAGGACCTGCAGGTGGAGCACCTCCAGGAGGCCCCTCAGGTGGAGCACCACCACCATGTTGGCCACCACCATGTATTCCCGTTGATGGAGGAATTAGTTTCCTTATTGCTATTGGTGCTGCTTTTGGTGGAATGAAAGCCTATGATCACTTTAAAACTAAAGAGAACGTAGAAGATTAACTTTTCTTGATGACCGATTTTCTTAAAAATCCTTTTGTAAAATTTATCTTATCGTACACAATTTTACTTGTGCTGTGGTTGAGTTTGTATAAATACATTTACGTTATTGACGGATCTGGATTTGAAAATTCTAATCATGTGGGAATAGAAAAAAGATTATCTATCTTACTTGGTGAACATGCAAATTTCTTTTCAAGTCTTTTTGGATATAACCCAGTTTTGGAAATTACAAAAGATTTGGTCATCGTTAGACTAACAGATTTCGAATTTTCTCACGGCACATGGATTGGAGAACCTTGTAATGGATTGAAAGTTATGGGATTGTTTGCTCTTTTTATCATTGCCTATCCAGGAAAACACAAACACAAATGGTGGTTTATTCTATCAGGAATTATTGTAATACACTTTTTCAATGCGCTCAGAGTTTCGGGACTTACCATTATAGAAGCCAATTGGCCTCAATATTTAGATTTCAACCACAATGTTACTTTTCAAGTATTGATATACAGCATTATTTTTTTAATGTGGTACTTATGGGTACAGAAGTTTTCTAAATTCTCAAACAAAAAAGATAATGTTTCACAATAACTGGGTTGGAATATTAGCAATAATAATAACCTTGGGATGTGGTTATTTATTCTTTTATTTTTGGATAAACAAAATATGGAAAACCAAAAATAATGTAACCAATAAAAAAGTTACTTTTTTAGAAAATAAACCACTTCGAATCTTATTGATTATTCTTTCACTTCTTTTCTTATTTTATTTAGATTTTCTAAGGGATTACATTTTCAAAAATCTAACCTACAGAATGAATTATATTGATGTCATTAGCAATGGTGGTTCTACAGATAAATATTTTGATCCAACTGATAGTTTGATGCAAAAAATTCTGGAAGGATATACAGCACAACAAATTTATTACTTAAAATTTCTCTCCACCTTTTTGATTTTAGGAGTATATTTTCTTGCTTGTCAAACCATCTTAAAACTTATTTACTACAAAAACAACACTTTCGTTTTTACTTCTCTTTTATATGGTTCTGGTTTTCTATTAATGATGTTTGTATTTTCATTTTACTTTTTTACTTTTCCCAACGAGATAAAATACAATTTTTACTTAATTTCAATGGAAATTGGTCATTTTTTGGAATCAAGTCTTCCTACGCTATTGTTAATTCTTTCTTATAAAATTTATTTAAGTTCTCAAAACATTAACCAAATAGAATAATTACTTTTGTATTCAATAATTTCTCAATCATTAAAATGAATACAGACAAACAAATTTTTGATTTAATCGCCCAAGAACATCAAAGACAATTAGAAGGAATAGAACTAATTGCTTCTGAAAACTTTGTAAGCCAAAATGTAATGGATGCAATGGGGTCCATACTCACTAATAAATATGCAGAAGGACTTCCTTTTAAAAGATATTATGGTGGTTGTGAAGTAGTAGATATAATTGAACAATTAGCTATAGATAGGCTAAAAGAATTATTTGGAGTAGCATGGGCAAATGTTCAACCTCATTCAGGCTCCCAAGCCAATGCTGCTGTATATCTTGCTTGTTTAAAACCTGGAGACAAAGTTCTTGGTTTTGATCTTTCGCATGGAGGACATTTAACGCATGGATCTTCTGTAAATTTCAGCGGAAAATTATATACACCATCATTTTATGGAGTAGAAAAAGAAACTGGAAGAATCGATTTCAATAAAGTAGAAGAAATCGCTATGAAAGAAAAACCTAAAATGATTATTTGTGGTGCTTCTGCCTACTCAAGAGATTGGGATTATGCTAAATTGCGTCAAATTGCAGATAAAGTTGGAGCAATACTTTTTGGAGATATTTCTCACCCTGCGGGTCTTATTGCAAAAGGTTTACTCAACAATCCCGTTGATTACTGCCATATTATCACTACTACCACACACAAAACATTGAGAGGCCCTAGAGGTGGTGTTATTATGATGGGTAAAGATTTTGAAAATCCTTTTGGCATCCAACTTAAAAATGGAAGTACAAGAATGATGTCATCTTTATTAGATGCTTCAGTATTTCCAGGAACTCAAGGAGGACCATTAGAACACGTTATTGCAGCAAAAGCTGTCGCTTTTGGTGAAGCCCTTACCGAAGGGTTTAAAATTTATGGACAGGAAGTGATACAAAATGCACAAACAATGTCTGAAGCTTTGATGAATTTAGATTACAAAATCATTTCTGATGGCACAGACAACCATTGTATTTTATTGGATTTAAGATCTAAAGGAATTACAGGTAAAGATGCCGAAAATGCATTAGTTAAAGCACACATCACAACCAACAAAAATATGGTGCCTTTTGATACTGAATCTCCTTTTGTAACAAGTGGAATTAGATTAGGTACTGCTGCCATTACCACTAGAGGAATCAATTCTAGCGAAATAAAAGACATCGTACAACTCATAGATAAAGTAATTACTAATTCAACTAATGATAACGTGATTTTAAGTGTAAAAAATCAAATTCATGAAATGATGTCAAACAAACCATTATTTAAAGAAATGTCATTAGTTTAATCAAAAGAATAAAATAAAATGAATATTAAAGCAAATAATCCTTTTTTAAAATCATGGGTAGCGATACCTGAAAATTCTGATTTCCCAATTCAAAATTTACCTTTTGGAATATTCTCAACTCATTCAGAAAACAACAAAAGAGTCGGTGTAGCATTAGGAGACAAAGTTATTGATGTATATCAATTGGCTTCTTTTGGTTACTTAAAAGAACTTGAATTTAGCGCTTCAGATTTTGAACAAGATTATTTGAATACTATGATGGAAAAAGGTAAACTTGCCAATAGAAATCTTAGAAATAGAATTTCAGAATTGTTTGAAGTATCAAATACAGAACTACAAAACAATAAAGAACATGTACAACAAATACTTTTTGATCAGAAAGAGTGTTCTATGCATTTACCTGTAAAAATTGGAGATTATACTGATTTTTATTCTAGTGAACAACATGCATTTAATGTAGGCTGTATGTTTAGAGACCCTGATAATGCTTTATTACCCAATTGGAAACACATACCTGTGGGATATCACGGACGTGCATCTTCAATAGTTATTTCTGGAACTCCATTTAGAAGACCTAAAGGTCAACAAAAACCAAAAGCTGAGGAACCTCCGGTTTTTGGTCCTTGTAAATTATTAGATTTCGAACTAGAAATGGCTTTTATTACTTTCGAAGGTAAAGAATTAGGTGAGCAAATTTCAACTAAAGAAGCTGATGATTATATTTTCGGAATGTGTTTATTCAACGATTGGTCAGCAAGAGATTTGCAAAAATGGGAATATGTTCCATTGGGACCATTTTTGGCTAAAAACTTTGTTTCACATGTTTCACCTTGGATTGTAACTTTAGATGCATTAGAACCTTTCAGAACAAAAGGTCCTGTTCAAGACCCTAAAGTTTTTCCTTATTTAGAGTATGAAGGAGAAAAACATGTTGACATCAAATTAGAAGTATCAATTCAACCTGAAAATTCAGAAGAAACAGTTGTAACTAAAAGTAATTACAAGCACATGTATTGGAATATGAACCAACAATTGGCGCATCATACCATAAATGGATGTAATATAAAATGTGGAGATACAATGGCATCTGGAACTATTTCAGGACCAGAAGAGGGTTCTTACGGTTCAATGTTGGAAATCAGTTGGGCTGGAAGCAAAAGTGTAACAATGGCTGATGGCTCTGAAAGAAAATTCATACAAGACAATGACACAGTAATTATGAGAGGTTTTGCTGAAAAAGATGGCATAAGAGTAGGATTTGGTGAAGTTAGTGCAAAAGTTTTACCTGCAAACTAATTTTTTTTGCTACCTTTAAGGATACGGTATTGAACTATCAATATTGATACAATATGGAAATCGACTATGAAAAAGAGAACCAGCAGATTTTAGCTGCTTATAAGGACTTAGTGAAGTCTATAAGGGTCGAATTGGATGAAGATGACAAGAAATTGATCAGAAGAGCATTCGAAACAGCAGTTGATGCGCATAAAGAAATGCGCAGGAAATCTGGAGAACCCTATATTTTTCATCCAATAGCAGTCGCAAAAATTTGTGCAGAAGAAATTGGACTTGGTGCAACATCCGTAGCGTGTGCGCTTCTTCATGATACTGTAGAAGACACAGACATTTCGCTTGATGATATAGAGTCTATGTTTAGTCTTAAATGTAGAAATATTATTGATGGTTTAACCAAATTATCAGGAATATTCGATATGGAAACTTCTGCTCAAGCAGAAAATTTCAGAAAAATGCTTTTGACAATTCCTGAGGATATCAGAGTAATTTTGATTAAAATCGCAGATCGTTTGCACAATATGCGAACTTTGGATTCTATGCGAGAAGATAAGAAGATGAAAATCGCTTCTGAAACTTCATTTCTTTATGCCCCTCTCGCCCATCGTTTGGGTTTATACAATATCAAATCTGAATTAGATGATTTATCTTTAAAACATACGCAACCTGTTATTTATGCAGATATTGAATCTAAATTAGAGAAAACCAGAGAAGTAAGAGAAAGATTTATACAAAAATTTATATCTCCTATCACAACTGTTTTGGAAAAGCAAGGGATGAAATTTACAGTAAAAAGTAGAACGAAATCCATATTTTCTATCTATAACAAAATCCATTTTAAAAATGTTGCCTTCGAAGAAATCTTTGATTTGTTTGCAGTTAGAATAATCTTAGACTCAGAACCAGAAAACGAAAAATCTGATTGTTGGAAGGTTTATTCTATAGTTACTGACTTCTATAAACCTAATCCCGAAAGACTAAGAGACTGGATATCACATCCAAAACAAAATGGATATGAATCGCTACATACTACAGTGATGTCTCCAACTGGAAAATGGGTTGAAGTACAAATCAGAACCAAGAGAATGGATGAAGTAGCAGAAAAAGGTTTGGCTGCACATTGGAAATATAAAGATGGTGATGACCAACAAAGTGGTTTTGATAAATGGATTTCCGAAATAAGAGAACTCATTGAAAATAAAGATGGTGATGCTCTTGACTTTATTGATGACTTTAAGATGAATTTGTTCTCTAAAGAGATTTTTATTTTCACTCCAAAAGGAGAGTTAAGAACTTTACCTGCTAATGCAACAGCCCTAGATTTCGCATTTGATGTACATAGTGAAGTTGGTGCAAAATGTATTGGAGCAAAAGTAAATCACAAGTTAGTTCCTTTGAGTTATAAACTCAAAAGCGGTGATCAAATAGAGATTATTACTTCTCAAAAGCAAACTCCAAAAGAAGATTGGCTCAACTATGTGGTTACAAGTAAGGCTAAATCTAGAATTAAAGCAGCACTTAAAGAAGAAGAAAAAAGAATTGCAAGCAACGGAAGAGAAATTTTAGAAAGAAAATTTACAAGTTTAAAAGTAGAATTTGATGAGGAAAATATCACTGAAGTAGTCAAGTTTTATGGTTTTAAAGAACATACTGAATTATTCTACCAAATTGCGCAAGAAAAAATAGATTTGTCCAAATTAAAAAGTTTGGTTCAAAAAGGAGGCCGACTCAAGATTCCTTCTTCATTTACAAAATCTATCAAAGATACATTTGAAACACTTTTTACCAAAGTAGTTGGCAAAAAAGAAGAGATAATTATTGGAGATTCATCAACAAAAATGGACTACACACTTTCTAAATGTTGTAATCCTGTTCCTGGAGACAAAGTCTTTGGTTTCTTAACGATTAATGAAGGTATCAAAATCCATAGAAACAATTGTCCAAATGCAAAATCACTTTTAGCCAACTATGCATACAGAGTAATCAATGCCAAATGGGCCAATCAAAAGTCAGAAAATTTCTTAACAGGAATTCACTTTTCTGGAATTGACGATATGGGAATTGTTCAAAACATTACCAATATCATTTCAGAACAACAACACGTAAATATGAAATCTATTTCATTTGATTCAAATGATGGTATTTTTGATGGAAAAATTATGTTGTACGTTTCTGATACGATTCACTTGTCCAACCTAGTCGAAAAACTAAAAGCCGTTGAAGGTATTAAAAAAATTGATAGAGTGAATATGGATGAGGAATGAAATTATGGTTGATGGGAGATGGGAGATGGTGAAATTTGAAAGTCAGAGATATGAGATATAAAATCTGAGATGAGAATGAGAATTTGAAGATTTGAAAATTAGGTGATTTGATAATGAATTAGGAAAGTGAAAAACCAAACAACGATGAACTAACTAACTAATCAACTTGAAACAATTGTTACATTAATGTTATTGTTACATTGTTTCATTATCTAACTAAACAACTTGAAAAACTTACATTTTGTTAACAACACATTAATTTTATTGAAATCTTGGCGTTCTTTTTATGTGTAAAATCAAAGTTTAGCGTAATTTTGTAAATTAATTATTATTGCAATAATGAGCGAACAAGAAGAAATTTCCTTACAAGATGAACTTCAAGAAAAAGTTAAAAATATTTTTAACGATTATCTTCAATTACACGGACATAGAAAAACACCCGAGCGATTTGCAATACTGAATAAAATCTACAGTCATCCAGGTCATTTCGATATCGAAACGCTTTACACTGAGATGAAAGATAAAAAGTATAGAGTTTCTCGTGCCACTCTTTACAATACAATGGAATTACTTATCGATTCGCAATTGGTGAGAAAACATCAATTTGGTCAAAATATTTCATTATACGAAAAAGCACACGAATTTAGACAACATGATCATATTATACTTTCAAATTCTAAAGAAATCATAGAATTTTGCGACCCTAGAATTCAAAATATTAAAGCAACTCTTGAAGAAATGTTTAATATTGAAATTACCGATCATACATTATATTTTTATGCAAAAAAAAGAGACTAACATATCACCATTACTTCAATCTGTATTTAAGAAATTAGATAATAGTACAATATTGATAACATTGGAAGGAAAGATTATTGACCAATCTACTTCTCAGCAACTTGTAACTGAAATCACAGACCAACTTTCGGCAGAACTGAATAAAGTAATTATCAATCTAGAACAAGTAGAATACATCAATAGTAATGGACTGAACAGTTTGATTTCTATTTTAACCAAAACTCGAACTAGAGGTGGCGAAGTGATTCTTTGCAACATCAATGAAAAAATTGATAAACTTTTACTTATCACAAAACTCAATAGTGTTTTCAACACGGCAGATTCTATAGAAGATGCTATACAAAAAATGAATTTATTTAATCAAAATTAATATCGCTAAATAATGGCTGTAGATGTATTACTAGGACTTCAATGGGGAGATGAAGGAAAAGGAAAAATTGTAGATGTTCTAACTCCAAAATATGATATCATCGCTAGATTTCAAGGGGGTCCAAATGCTGGACACACTTTAGAATTCGAAGGAATCAAACATGTATTGCATACCATTCCTTCTGGAATATTTCACAAAGGTGTGAAAAATGTAGTAGGAAATGGTGTTGTAATTGACCCAGTGGTTTTGAAAATTGAAATTGACAAATTAATTCCAATGGGAGTTAACGTGAAAGAACAATTATTAATTTCCAGAAAAGCACATTTGATTTTGCCTTCTCACAAATTGCTAGACAAAGCCTCTGAAATTTCTAAAGGTAAAGCAAAAATCGGTTCTACTTTGAAAGGAATTGGGCCAACTTATATGGACAAAACGGGTAGAAACGGATTGAGAGTTGGAGATGTTTTTGCACCTAATTTCAAAGAATTGTATAATGCTTTAGTTGAAAAACACAAAAATATTCTCAAAAACTTTGATTTTGAATTTGACATTGAATCTTTAGAAAAAGATTTCTTCGAGGGAATCGAAACTTTAAAATCTCTTACACCAATCGATAGTGAGCATTACCTAAACAATGCATGGAAAAATGGTAAAAAAATTCTTGCAGAAGGAGCTCAAGGAACTTTGTTGGATGTAGATTTTGGGACCTATCCATTTGTAACATCTTCTAACACTATTACAGCAGGAACTTGCACAGGATTGGGAATTGCTCCTAACAAAATAAAAAACGTAATTGGAATTTTCAAAGCGTATTGCACAAGAGTAGGTAGCGGTCCTTTTCCAACAGAAGAAGACAACGAAATCGGTGAAAGAATCAGACAAACTGGAAATGAATTTGGGGCTACCACTGGAAGAGAAAGAAGATGCGGATGGATTGATATTCCTGCTTTGAAATATGCTATAATGATTAATGGTGTCACAGAATTAGCAATGATGAAAGGTGATGTTTTAGATTCTTTTGAAACCATAAAAGTTTGCACGCATTACATACACAATGGCGAAAAAATTGACTATTTCCCTTACTCCATCAACGACAGCGTAACAGAACCTGTTTATGAAGAAGTAAAAGGATGGCAAACAGATTTGACAAAGCTTAAAGGCGATGAAGAAATGCCAGAAGCTTTGACCAATTATATCGATTATCTTGAGGCATTATTGGAAGTTCCTATTTCTATTGTTTCTGTTGGTCCAGACAGAAAACAAACCATTATGAGAAAAGAATTAGCTTCTTAAGAAAACAACAACTTTAACAAGAAAAGTCCAATATATATATAATTGTGTTGGGCTTTTTTTATTCAAAAAAACTGAGAAAAATGTCAAATTCAATCAATTTTAAACATCAAATAAAATGTGTTACCAATTTTGAAGATTTGATTTCCTACTCTTATGTTGGCGAAATAAATGCAGTTTGCTGGAAACGAGAACTCATAGGTGATTTTTCTGAAATTGTAAATTTATTAGCAAACAGTGAAAATATCAAAGAAATTTATGAAGAGGAACTTCTCCAACTTCAACTTAGTGAACATGGACAACTTGCAAGAGATATTATTTTGAATGACTTAAAACAATTGAAAACTATTGGCGCTGCTCCTGTTCTCAATGTGATTAATAATTATGATCGAGACGATGCTTTGCCTTTTTTCTCTACAGATGTGTATTCTTTTCACATAGATCGCTCTCCTATTCCAACCCATACTTTTTTGTGTACTTATTTTGGTGAATCGAGCGATATCTTGCCTAATTCACAAGCCATACAAAAAATACTAATTCCCGAAGTACGAGACAAACTTAAAAAACTATATCAAGGTTCTGAAGATGGTTTTGAAGGCTTTTTGAGTGACTATTTCTTCGATTTACATTACCAAGCTACACCTAATGCACAACTTATAAATTTAGGTCAAGGGCACTTATGGAAATTAGCTGTTGATCATCCAGAAATTCAAGTTCCGCCTTGCATTCATAGAGCACCCAAAGAAAAAAATGGAGAATCAAGGTTATTGTTGATTTGTTGAAATTAATACAATAGTGGCTCTCATTATCTGTAATCAGTCAGAAGTAAACTCCTTATAAATTTTTCATTGCATCTTTGTATATTTGCAATGAAAAATTTATTTCGTTTTGAAAATTAGAAATAGCAATTAAATGGAAATAATGAACATAAGTAATCTCATATAAGCCAATTGACATTCAAACTTTATAACTTTACCTATGAAGAGATTAAGATTGTATTGAGGAATATTGACTCACAAACATTTAAATAAAAACAATAAAAAAGTTAAAACCTATATTTTTGAAATGATGCCAGCCCCATAGGGGCAAAATCAAAATAGATAAAATTATTAGAATAACCAAGAAGCTCTAGAGGAGCGAAATAAAAATTATGGCAAACACATATACACAAATTTATTTGCAAATTGTATTTTCCGTAAAAGGAAGACAAAACCTTATTCATAAAACCTGGAGAGAAGAATTGCACAAATACATCTGCGGTATTGTAAATGGGAAAGAACAAAAAGTATATGCTATTGGAGGTGTTGCTGATCACATCCATATTTTGGTCAGTATAAAACCCAATATTGCTGTATCGGATTTGGTAAGAGACATTAAAGCCAATTCATCAAAATGGATAAATGAAAAAGGATTGGTAAAAGGAAAATTTCAATGGCAAGAAGGCTTTGGTGCATTTTCTTATGCTCAATCTCAATTGGATAATGTCATTGCATATATTAATAATCAAGAACAACATCATCAAAAGAAATCATTCAAAAACGAATATAAAGCGTTGTTACAGAAATTTAATATTGGATATGATGACAACTATTTATTTGAATGGATTGAATAATATCGCTCCTCTGGAGCTAAAAAACGGCTTATTAAATAAAAATCTAGGATAATTTCGCTCCTCTGGAGCTTATCAATATTACAAGTTGTCCCTAGAAGATATTAATATTTAAGGCAATTTTGAATGACGAACACTTTAAAAAATGTAGAAAACAAATTGAAATGATGCTAGCCCCATAGGGGCAAAATCATAATAAAAAAATTATTAAAACAACCAAGAAGCTCCAGAGGAGCGAAATAAAAATAACCACAAACACATATGATGATTTCGCTCCTCTGGAACTTATCATGATAAAACAGTCCAATTATTTGTTATGATTAAATTTAACCGCAGAGGAAAATTATTTAAGGCAATTTTGAATGACGAACACTTTAAAAAATGAAGAAAACAAATTGAAATTTTTGCCAGCCCCATAGGGGCAAAATCATAATAAAAAAATTATTAAAACAACCAAGTAACTCCAGAGGAGCGAAATAAAAAACACAACAAGCATAAAAACGCAAATTGTATTTTCCAAAAAAAGAGGTTCAAAACCTGATTCATAAAAACTGAAAAGTTGAGATTTTTGTTGATTTGTTGAATTTTTAAAAGAAACTCTAATAAAATTTTTTAATAACATTAAAAATCAATTAGATGGTTTATATTCGTGATGGCTTAAATTGTAATAAAAGCTAATTATATTTATTTTGACATCTTTTTAAAGCAATTCAGCGTTACAATTACTATACATAAAATTATGAAAACAGGTATTTTGTTTATTAAAATTCGAAAATCAAAAGGTATTCTCTTTTTGTTATTTTCGCTTTTCACTTTAGTTTGTTTTAATAGATGTTCTAGTTCTAGCAAAGAAAATGAGGACAATTCTAATAAAGAAATTGAATTTCGTTTAGAAAAAGAGCAAAATGAATTAGAAAGATATTATTTCTCCAGTAAAGCTAATTGTGAAAAATGTTCACCTTTCAATTTTTCTAAAAATGTTTATTTAGTAAATACTTCATTTGATGAAATATTTGAGTTCACTCTTAAAACTAGTTTAAAAAGTACTCATATTAAAAAAGTAATTAATTTATCTTCTATGGACGATGAAGATTTCGATAACTTTAATAGTTTTATTTCTTCACTTAATCTTTCTAGTTCAAAAAATAATACTGATGCGCCTGTAATTTCAAAATCTACTGAAGTACTTTAACTAAACCCAGGTGAGGAAGTTTGGATTGGGTATGATTATTACTTTGATTTTCGATTAGAAATGGAAGAAAACAGCACTTCATCAGGACCTTTAAAAGGAAAATATGTACTTAATTATATTAATGAATTTGAATATGAAATAACGGGGAAAATAAAGGTAAAAGACAATTAGCTGTATCAATAAAAACTTGTCTTGGAATTGATGCAACATATTGTTAAACCATCATTTAATATTATTTTATGACGAATGGTTTTAATATTGACAGTTGTAACCACTTTCGAAACAAAAAATTATATTTGATTACTTTATTTCATAATTTAATAAAGTAATGGAAGTTTCTAAAACGGAAGTATTCCTAATTATTAAAAAAGAGATTTATAAAATAATTTGCTTTTGCATTTTTAACGCATTTTGAAGATGAGAAACTATAGTGATAAACAAAAAAAATTTGCGATATATTTATGTGAACATTTTGGAATGTCAGATAATGATTTTATTTCTAAGTTTCTAACCTATTATTTAATGCAATATGGTTTTTATCAAAAGTATCAATCTGGCTGGTATTATAATTCAAGTCCTGCAATAAGCGAATTAATACAAGAATGTGATTTAAGAAAGAAAAGAGACCATACAAAAATAAAAAACGCAAAGACCGACTATATTAGGGCAACTGATATAGCAAATTATACTTTTTGTCCTGCAAGTTTTTCAATTAATAATACTTTCGAAATAGAATACCGTAGTGGAGAAAAAGAAAGAGAAGCAGGAGAAAAATTACATAATCAACTCAAGTTAATATTAAGAGTATGTAATTATAATGAAACAGGGGAAATAGAACACGAACTTTTTGATGATCCTGATATTATAAAAATTTTGAAATCAAAAAATGTATATTTAGGTCATAACGATTCAAATAAATCTTTTTTTAACACAAAATTGAAAATTGCGTCAGAACCTGATTATATATTTATTGACCAAGATTCAGAATATTTTATTGTAGAAGAAAAATTTCAATACAAACGAGACCCAAACAAATCCTCATTTGTAGATAATTGGTTAGAATGGAACGGATATTATCCTGATTTTCTAGAAGATGATAAAAATCAAGAAATTGATAATTGGAAAAATTTTAAGCCTCATCCTCAATAATCTGATATGCACCAGAAACAATAAATGCTTCGGCAGCTTTGTACTTCATTTCTTGAGTTTCTCCACTTCTTAAATTAAGAACTTTTACCTTGTCGTTTCTTCCATATTTTTTATCAGAAACAGCAGGTTTTTTCTTAACAACAGGTCCATCACCTTGTCCATTGGATGCAGCAGCTTCATTCTGACGAGTTGCTTCACCTAATTCTTGTCTACTTGCATTTAATCTTGTGTTGTCTTGTTGTTGAATTTGAGAAACAGTTCTTTGCTGGTTATTATTGTTGTCAATAGGAATCTGAACTTTCGTTAAGAATGATAATATTTCTTTGTTCATATTATCCACCATAGTTCTAAACAAGTTGTAACCTTCTAATTTATATATCAATAATGGATCTTTTTGTTCGTATTGCGCGTGATAAACAGATTGCTTCAAATCATCCATTTCTCTTAAATGATCTTTCCATTCATTATCAATCAATGCCAAAACAATACCTTTTTCCAATTCTTTGATGACTTTCATTCCTTTAGAATCATAAGCATCTTTGATATCTACTCTTATTTGAACTCCTTTTTTACCATCAGAAAATGGAATAGAAATTCTACCAGCAGCTTCAGCATGTTGGTTGTAAATATTCTCAACCACTTTAAAGATTTTCTCTTGAATAATCGCTTTTTTCTTAGCATAATGCTGAACAGCAGCGGAATATATTTTATCTACCAATTCTTGAGGTTTGCTTTCGAAAAACTCATCAGAACTTACTGGGCTTTCAATTCCGAAGTTTAATATTAAATCGTACTCAAAATCTTCAAAACTTCCAACTTCGTGATGTTCTTTTACAATGGCTTGGGAAGTTTCGTAAAACATTGTATCGATATCCAAATCTAATTTATCTCCAAACAATGCATTTCTTCTTCGAGCATAGATTGCTGTTCTTTGAGAGTTCATTACATCATCAAACTCCAACAACCTTTTTCTAACTCCAAAGTTGTTTTCTTCTACTTTTCTTTGTGCTCTTTCTATAGATTTTGAAATCATAGAGTGCGAAATAACTTCACCTTCTTTATGTCCCATTCTATCCATCATTTTGGCAATTCTTTCTGAACCAAAAAGACGCATTAAATTATCTTCCAAAGAAACAAAAA
>CAWUIK010000079.1:0-14321 GCA_963922585.1 uncultured Flavobacteriales bacterium
CCCCCCCCCCCCCCCCCCCCCCCACCCCCTCACCCCCTCCACCTACTATTTTATTTTTAATTTAAACACCGACAAATTATCTATACACTATACACTATCTACAAACCACAAACTACAAACTAAATAACAATGGGAATATTTTCAATACTTATATATTTAATGATAGCCATCTACTTTGCTTCATTATGGAAAATTTTTGAAAAAGCTGGTAGATCAAAAAAATGGGAAGGGTTTGTACCTGGTTATAATATCATCATTTGGTTAAAAATTCTTGAAAAACCATGGTGGTGGATATTCTTTTTTCCTATTCCATTTGTAAACTTGGTAATTGCTGTGGCTTTAAATGTTGAAACAGCCAGAAAATTTGGCAAATACGACCCAAAAGACACCGTTTTAAGTATATTATTGCCTTGGTATTACATTCCTTTTTTGGCTTTCAAAGACGAAAACCAAGTGGCTCCTGCACCAACAGATTGGAACAATCCAAAAGACAGAGCCAAAAGAACTTGGCACGATCACATTACGCTTTTTGCCATAGCTCCATTTGTAGGTCATGTTGTTTTACTACTTTTCAAATTGATTGGCACAAAACAAAGACCTGGTAAAGGAAGTATGGAATATGAATGGACCAATGCAATTGGTTTTGCAATTGTAGCGGCAACAATTATTAGAACTTTTACATTCGAAGCCTTTACCATTCCTACTGGATCGATGGAAAAAACCATGAGAATTGGTGATTATCTTTTTGTAAACAAATTAAAATATGGTGCTCGTTCTCCCATGACTGTGATTTCAGTTCCGTTTGTGCACAATAGAATTCCAGGAACATTCATGAAATCTTATGTAGAATGGTTGAAAATGGATTATTTTAGATTACCAGGTTATGGAGATTACACGAGAGGAGATATTATGGTTTTTAACTGGCCTGTGGGAGATAGCGTACTGTTGCATAATGATATAATTGCACATGATTATTATGCTTTTGTAAGATCTCAGAGTTATAATAGATACATAGCTGCTGGAGGTAAAGGAATAGAGGGATTTGAATTAAAAAGTGATGAATACATCAGTAATACTAGAGATTTCTTGGTAAAAGGAGGTGGAACTAGTATTATGGATACTATGGGTAATATTTATGGTCAAATTGAAAGCACAGGTGGAATTCAAACTTTGACATTAGATAAAAAAGAAAACTATGTAAAAAGATGTGTTGCAGTTGGCGGAGATATTCTTGAAATAAAAGACGGTATAATCTACATCAACGACCAAAAACAAGAATTACCCCCTGAAGCTCAATTTCAATATAGATTCTATTTTAAAGACTGGAACGCTAGAATTTCTGCTGAATTCCTAGATGAAAAATATGGAATTTATATGCAAGATATTGGAGGAACACAAGTTTTTGGACAATATGTCAATACAGAACCTAAACTCCAATTTTACAATCTTACTTGTACTCCAGATGTATATTCGCAACTCAAAAATCATCCTGCAGTAGATACTTCTTTCATAATGATAGAACCTAGAAAAGAAAATCCAATTTATAGTAAATATTCTGAATTTGTTAGTTACTGTGATATTTTCCCAAATCATCCAGATTTTGATTGGAGTAGAGATAATTTTGGACCTTTAGTAATTCCTTCTGAGGGAATGACTATAGATTTGACCGAAGAAAACTGGATTCTATATGGAAGAACTATTGATGTATATGAAAACAATGATGTAGAAGTGAAAAAAGATGGTGTTTATATCAATGGTACTAAAGCAGAAAAATACACTTTCAAACAAAATTACTACTGGATGATGGGAGACAATAGACATGGTTCTGTGGATAGTAGATATTGGGGATTTGTAGGTGAAGACCACATTGTAGGTACTGCATCATTTGTATGGATGAGTAAACACCCAGAAAAAGGTTGGTTCTCTGGAGGTTTGAGATGGGATAGAGTGTTTTCTTTTGTAGAATAGTTGATTTTAGTTGTAAATGAAAGCCATTCTCAATACTAATTATTTTGGAAATATTCAATACTTTTCAGTGCTTAAAAATGCAGATGAAGTGCTTATTGAAATACAAGACCATTACGAAAAGCAGTCTTTCAGAAATAGGACTGAAATATACGGTGCAAACGGCTTGCTCAAATTGATTATTCCGCTCAACAGACAAGGTAAAAGAACATTGGTAAAAGATTTAATAATTGACAACACCCAAAAGTGGCAAAACGAACATTGGCGTTCCATTCAGTCTGCTTATCGTTCTTCGCCTTATTTCGAATATTATGAAGATCATTTTGAAGCCATTTTCAAAAAGAAACATGAAAATCTTTTAGATTTAAACACTTTACTTTTAGAAAAAATTGTTTCGCTTTTGAAATTGGAAACCAAAATCAGTTATACTCAGGAATATCATAAGACTTACGAAGGTTTTGAAGATTATAGAGAAGTCATTCATCCCAGACACAAACCCACCGAAAATTTTCCCAAAACACCTTACATACAAGTTTTTGAAGAAAAGTGTGGTTTCATTCCCAATTTGAGTGTTATGGACATCCTTTTTAATGAAGGACCAAATGCAGTAAGTTATTTTTGATTTTTTGATGGGTAAAGTTTTTGACAAATATTCAAAAGAAATAATTTGGGAGTTTGATTTCGAATCTTGGGAAAGCATTATTTCTAAAATAGAAACTGCTCATGAAAGATTTAACATATACAGACATTCAATTAACTCGGAAAGAGCGCAGTTTATTCAAATAATTGTTGATGCACTCATCGAAAACAAAGATTATCTTGCAAACTTGATTGCAAAAGAAGCAGGAAAACCTTTGTTTTATGCTATTAATGAACTAGAAAGATGTATTCGTACAGCCCAATTGGGAAAGGAATATTTTGAAATACTAGAGGAACAAAACGTAAACATAGATTTTTCGGGAACTCCTCATAGTAAAGGTATAACTAAAAGGTTTCCAATAGGTGTAATTTTCGGCATCGCTCCTTTTAATTTCCCATTGAATTTGGCATTGCACAAAATTATTCCAGCTCTTGCTACTGGAAACTGTATTATCGTAAAACCTTCGCCTTATACGCCTTTGTCATTAACATTTTTAGTAAACAAAATCAACGAAAAACTTCCTAAAGGTTTGGTTCAAATCGTGAATTGCAGTAATGATTTAGCAGAAAAAATTATTTTACACGAAGCAATTAAGATGATAACCTTCACAGGAAGTGCTGCTGTGGGTTGGCACATCAAAAGTCTTGTTCCGAAGAAAAAAGTTACTTTGGAATTAGGAGGAAATGCTGCTGTTTTTGTAGATGACAAAACTGATTTTACATCTATCGCTGAGAAAGTTGCCACAGGCTGTTTCTTATATGCAGGACAAATTTGTATTTCCACACAAAGAATTTATGTGCACGAAAATAGTTATGAAAACTTTAAAATAGCGCTCATTGAAAGTACTTCCAAAATCACTAGCGGTAATCCACTAGAAAATAACATCAACAGTCCACTTATAGATACAATTCATCTAGAAAGAATGGAAAATTGGGTGGAAGAAGCAAAACAAAAAGGGGCTAAGATTCTTATTGGAGGAAAAGTTCTAGATAAAGAACATAATGTTTTTGCGCCTACATTGTTAGATAATGTAAATTCATATATGAAAGTTTATAGTGAAGAAGTTTTTGGACCTATCGCCACTTTAACCAAAGTAAAGGACTACTCAACTGCCATTTCAAAAATCAATGAGAGTAAATATGGTCTTCAAGTAGGCATTTTCACTGACGATGAAAAAGTGATTTCAGATTGTTTTGAAAAAATCGAAGTGGGCGGAGTAATCATCAACAATATTCCAGGGTTCAGAAAAGACGAAATGCCTTATGGCGGCATCAAGGAATCTGGATTTGGAAGAGAAGGCATTGCATACGCAATGGAAGATATGACAGAATTGAAATTGCTGGTAAGGTAGTTTTATCCATTTGGTTGGTGACAAAATATTCGATTCGGATTCAAGTTAACGCAATTCTTCTTACTTTCGTGGTGTAAAGCAAAAAATATGTACAACAAAGACAATCGCAAAAAATATCAACCGAAAGGAAAACCTCAATCTCATAAAGCCAAACCCAACTCTAATTCCAATTCCAAAAACAATGTTTTGAAGGATGAAACGGCTAAAGCACCAAGTGACGAAGTGAGATTGAACAAATACATTGCAGATGCGGGGATTTGTTCGAGAAGAGAAGCCGATAAACTTATCGAAGCAGGAGAAGTTTCTGTAAATGGCGAAGTCATCAAAGAAATGGGATTTAAAGTAAAACCTACCGATACCGTAAAATACAATGGCAAGATTTTAAAAAAAGAAAGATTTATCTATATTTTGCTCAACAAACCCAAAGATTACATTACTACTTCCAACGATGATCAGGGAAGAAAAACGGTTTTAGATTTAATAGCCGATGCCTGCAACGAAAGAGTGTATCCTGTAGGGAGATTAGATAGAAACACCACTGGTTTATTGCTTTTTACGAATGATGGCGAACTCACCAAAAGACTTACGCATCCAAGTTTTAATGTAAGAAAAGTATATGTTGCAGAACTGGACAACAACATCACCAAAGAACAATTAGAACAATTGACCCAAGGTGTAGAACTCGAAGATGGATTTTCTAAATTCGACTCTGCCATATACGATACCACCACCAATTCCAAAAAAACAGTTGTGGTGGACATTCATTCTGGAAAAAACAGAATCGTAAGGCGTATGTTTGAGCACTTGGGGTTTGAAGTAAAAAAACTAGACCGTGTAGAATTTGCCACCCTCAAAAAAGGCGCAGTAACGCGTGGGAAATGGAGATTTCTCACCTCCAAAGAAGTTGGGTTTTTGAAAATGGTGAAGTAAGTAATTTTGTAGAATGAAGTTTAAGTAAATAATTTACAGATTGTAATATTTTTGTATGGTTTAGACACTTTTATTCCTCAAACTAAAATTAGTGAAATTATCAAAGTTATAAGACGTATTACTGCTGATACTGCTTTAAAACTTTCAAAATACTTTGGAACATCTCCAAAATTATGACTTGGGTTACTAGATGATTTTTATATTTAAGAGGAAACTGATGGTTTATTGAAAGAGATAATTGAAGCATAATGGAACTGAACAAAAATATTATCCACCAAATACAAAGTATTATTGCTATTGCTAAAGAAAAAACTATTCGCTCTGTGGATACAGAACGGGTATTGATGTATTGGGAAATAGGGAAAGTGATATTTGAAGAAGAACAAGCAGGAAAAGACAGAGCAGATTATGGTAAGTTTCTAATTAAATCCATTTCAAATGAATTTCAATCTCAATTTGGAAGTGGTTTTACAATTCGACAATTGGAATTGAATAGGCAGTTTTACCGTACATTTTCAAATACGAACGCACTGCGTTCGCAATTGAGTTGGACACACTACCGAACGCTAATTCGCATTGATAATCAGGATAAAAGAGAATTTTACATCGCAGAAACGACCAAAAACAATTGGACAGCACGTCAAATGGAAAGGCAAATCAACAGCCAATTGTTTGAACGATTGCTGATGAGTAATGATGTGCAAAACTGTGTTAAAGGTGTCTCGTGATGAAAAAACGCCAAGCGATGCTAAAGAAATCATTAAAGACCCTATGGTGCTTGAGTTTTTGGGATTAAAACGAGAAGCAGCATACTACGAAAAAGATTTAGAAACTGCCATCATTACCCATTTACAAGATTTTTTATTGAAAATTGGCAATGGATTTAGTTTTGTAGCAAGGCAAAAGCGCATACACATTGAAGGTGATGAGTTTTTTATTGACCTTGTTTTTTACAACCGCTTATTACAATGTTTTGTATTAATTGAAATTAAAACGGATAAGTTAACGCATCAAGATATTGGGCAATTGCAGATGTATGTGAACTATTTCGACCGTTTTGAGAAGCAGGAAATTGAAAATCCTACCATTGGCATCTTGCTGTGTGCAGATAAAAACGATGCTGTGGTGAAAATTACGCTCCCCGAAAACAATACAAACATTATAGCAAGCAAATACCAATTGTACCTCCCTTCCGAACAACAATTGATTGATGAAGTGATGAAAGAAATTGAAAAATTAGACCAAAATAATAGGGAAACTTAATGGTGGACATCCATTCTGGAAAAAACAGAATCGTAAGGCGTATGTTTGAGCACTTGGGGTTTGAAGTAAAAAAACTAGACCGTGTAGAATTTGCCACCCTCAAAAAAGGCGCAGTAACGCGTGGGAAATGGAGATTTCTCACCTCCAAAGAAGTTGGGTTTTTGAAAATGGTAAAGTAAAGGGAAATGATTATTGAATAGATTGATAAAATCATTTTACTAAGAATAACCTCAAATCCATAAACATTCAAATTCCAAATATTATTTAATCCATTCTATTAAATATTGCCTGATATAAAATCTTTACTATCTTCGTGTATCAATTATTTTAAATAAAAAATACACATCATGTCAAGACCAAGCACTCATAATTTTTCGGATATCGAAATTGCTCAAGCAGCGAAACTTACCCACATCAAAGAGATTGCAGCAAAACTAAATATCGATGAAGATGATATTGAAATGTATGGTAAATACAAAGCCAAATTACCGCTTTCTTTTATAGACGAAAATAAAATAGCGCAATCCAATTTAGTTTTAGTTACTGCCCTCACCCCTACTCCTGCTGGAGAAGGAAAAACAACCACATCAATTGGCTTGACAGAAGGGTTG
Source organism: uncultured Flavobacteriales bacterium (assembly GCA_963922585.1). Lineage (GTDB taxonomy): Bacteria > Bacteroidota > Bacteroidia > Flavobacteriales_D > Parvicellaceae > Parvicella. The sequence goes on from CAWUIK010000079.1 coordinate 6,761, forward strand.
AATAAAATTGGTAAGAAAACAACTGTAGTTTTGCGTGAACCATCGCTTGGACCAGTATTCGGAATGAAAGGCGGAGCTGCTGGTGGAGGTTTTGCACAAGTAGTTCCTATGGAAGATATCAATCTGCATTTCACAGGAGATTTTTCTGCCATCGAAAAAGCAAACAACTTACTTAGCGCGCTGATTGATAACAACATACAAAGTAAAACCAAAAACTTAAATATAGACCCAAGAACTATTGTTTGGAAAAGAGTAATGGACATGAACGACCGTTCTTTGCGTCAAATTAACATAGGTTTGGGAGGAACTCCAAACGGAATTCCTAGAGAAGATGGATTTAATATTACACCCGCCTCTGAAGTAATGGCGATTTTGTGTATGTCAGAAAATTTCGAAGATCTTAAAACAAGATTGGGAAATATTTTTGTAGGCTTTACTTTCGACAAAAAACCTATTTACGCCAAAGATTTAAAAGCACAAGATGCAATGGCCATACTTTTGAAAGATGCAATCAAACCCAATTTGGTGCAAACATTGGAAGGAAATCCCGCTATTATTCACGGAGGACCTTTTGCCAATATCGCTCAAGGAACGAACACTATTTTAGCAACTAAAATGGGACTTTCACTTTCTGATTATGTAGTTACAGAAGCAGGTTTTGGAGCCGACCTTGGTGCTGAAAAATTCTTGAATATCAAATGTGTTTCTGGAGGATTAAAACCCAAAGCACTTGTTTTGGTGGCAACAATTAGAGCCTTGAGACATCATGGTGGTGCTGCTAAAGAAGAATATAACACCCCAAGTTTGGAAAAAATAAAATCTGGAATAGAAAACCTTAAAAAACATATCGAAAACTGTAAAAAATTTGGTTTAAATCCAGTCGTTGCTATCAATGCTTTCCCAACAGATTCTGAAGAAGAAATACAATACATCCAAGCAGAATGTAATAAATTAAACGTTCAAGCAGTTGTCGCAAAAGGATGGGCTCAAGGAGGAGATGGAATGACAGATTTAGCAAAAGCAGTAGTTACAGAAGTAGAAAAAGGTGAAAATCATTTCAAAGCACTGTACGATTGGAATTCCGATGTGAAAACAAAAATCAAAACCATTGCAGAAGAAATTTACGGAGCAGTTGGAATCGATTACAGCAAAAATGCCTTGACTGATTTGGCAACCATCGAAAAGTTAAACCTTACGCACTTACCTATTTGTATGGCAAAAACACAAAAATCCTTTTCTGACGATGAAACATTAATCGGAAGACCCGAAAATTTTAGAATAACCGTTAGAGAATTTGAATTTGCCGCTGGAGCAGGGTTTTTAATTCCTATTTTAGGTGTGATGATGAGAATGCCTGGTTTACCCGCTACACCAGCAAGTGAAAATATGCATATTGATGAAAACGGTGTAATTTCTGGGTTGTCATAAATAAAACGGAATACGTCTTACGAATTACATAATACATTTGACAAATAAAAAAATCACGAATACCTTGTCATTTTCCCTTCTCTACAAAAGGCAAAAAGTGTAATACCTAATTCTTTTGCGTAGTCTATGGCCAAAGAAGAAGGAGAACTCACAGCAGCTAGAACTGGGATTTTGGCTCTAAAACATTTGATTACAATTTCATAGGAAATTCTTCCGCTAACTAATAAGATATGTGCTTTAGGGAGTTCATTGTTTTGTAAAAGACTTCCTACAACTTTATCTACAGCATTGTGTCTTCCAATATCTTCTCTTACTTGCATCAAGTTTCCTTGTTTATCCAAAATTCCTGCTGCATGACAACCACCAGTGGATAAGAAATTATGTTGTTGAAGTTTCATTTTTTGAAAACCTAAAGGAATAATTTCGTTGTTTTCGAAAGTAATATCATTCAATTTACCATCGATATCAGGCAGTTCTGTTTTGCCACAAACACCACAAGACGAAACACTTAAGAAATTACGAGCATTCATATACCCTTTACTTAGAAAGGAAACTGGAATCTTTAAATTCACGGTATCAATTTCACTATTATCATCCCATTCAAAACTTGCATTTGAAAAATCTTTCAAAACATCTTCAGCTAAGAGCAATCCAATGACCAAATCTAAATCAAATCCGGGAGTTCTCATCGTAACTGTGAAAGGAGCATCGTTGATAAGAATTCTCAGTGGCGCTTCTACAGAAATATCATCATAAATCTTTTTTTTGGAGATTTCAGTATATTTAAAACCATCATATTTCTTAATATCTTCCAATATTCATTTCATTTTAATAATATTTTGTAAAGATAATAGGAACTTCTAAAAATAAGCGTAATATTACAAATACACTTCTTAACTTCTGATTAGAAGTAATTTAGTCATGTCAAAATAACATTCGTTTAACAATAGTTTTAAACAACTCATCTAATACTGTGGAAAAAACTCAACTTGAAAGACAATATTTACCATGAAATTACTTTACTTTTGTATAAAATTACTAAAAACACAACCATGAACGAATTTGGATTAAAACCAAGCACTTCAAACTTAAAAGAATTAGGATTAGGAAATGTAGCGAATGCATTCTGGAATCTAACACCTGCAGACCTTGTAGAAGAAACTATTTTAAACGGTATGGGAGTTCTCTCTGACACTGGTGCAATTGCGGTAGATACTGGTGAATTTACTGGAAGATCACCAAAAGATAGATTTATTGTCTTTGATGATAAGACTGAAAATGCTGTTTGGTGGGGAGATATCAATATCAAATTTTCACAAGAAAACTACAAAAAATTGTATGAAAAAATAACTTCATATTTACAAAACAAAGATATTTATGTAAGAGATGCATATGTTTGTGCTGAGGACAAATACAGAATGAATATTAGAGTCGTAACTGAATATCCTTGGTCAAATCAGTTTGCTAGCAATATGTTTATGAGACCTTCTCAAGAAGAGTTAAAAGATTTCAATCCAGAATGGCACATTATCAATGCACCAGGTTTTTATGCAAATCCTGAATTGGATGGCACAAGACAACACAATTTTGCTATCGTAAACTTTACAGAAAAATGCATCATCATTGGTGGTACTGGATATACAGGTGAAATCAAAAAAGGAATTTTCTCAGTTTTGAATTTTGTATTACCTCACGAAAGAAATGTACTTTCAATGCACTGTTCTGCCAATGTTGGTAAGGACAATGACACTGCAGTTTTCTTTGGACTCTCTGGAACAGGTAAAACTACTTTGAGTGCTGATGAAAACAGAAGATTAATCGGAGATGATGAACATGGTTGGGCAGATGAATCAGTTTTTAATTTTGAAGGTGGTTGTTATGCAAAATGTATAGACCTTACTGAAGAAAAAGAGCCTCAAATTTGGAACGCAATTAAATTTGGTGCCATTTTAGAAAACATCAATTTCATTGATGGAACTTCTACGGTAGATTTTGCTGATAAATCTAAAACAGAAAATACAAGAGTGAGTTACCCAATTCACCATATTGATAATATTGCTGAAGGTAGCAAAGGACCAGCTCCTAAAAACATCTTTTTCCTTACTTGTGATGCTTATGGCGTTTTACCTCCAATTTCAAAGTTGACAAAAGGACAAGCAATGTATCATTTCATATCTGGCTATACTGCTAAAGTTGCTGGTACTGAAGCAGGAATTACTGAGCCTACAACAGTTTTCTCCGCTTGTTTTGGAGCACCATTTTTACCGTTACATCCAACTAAATATGCTGAAATGCTAGGTGAAAAAATGGACAAAAACAAAGTAAACATTTGGCTTATTAACACTGGTTGGTCTGGTGGTTCTTATGGTGTAGGAAGTAGAATGAAATTATCATACACTAGAGCAATGATTACTACTGCTTTAGAAGGTAAGTTAGATAATGTTTCTTATACAGAACATGAGGTATTTGGAGTTCAAATGCCAGACTCATGTGAAAATGTACCTACAGAAATTTTACATCCAAAAAATACTTGGTCAGACAAATCTGCTTATGACGAAACAGCGAATCAATTAGCTGCTAAGTTTATTGCTAACTTCGAGAAATTTGCATCAGATGCAAATCAAGAAATTTTGAATGCTGCACCAAAAGTAAATGCAACTGCATAATTTGATATTTAATCTTAAATTATAACAATACTTAAAGCCGCTTTTCTTCTGGAAATAGTGGCTTTATTTTTTAAATATAAAAAGTAATGAAGATATTAATGGTTTGCTTAGGGAATATTTGTAGATCACCACTAGCACATGGAATTTTGGAACATAAAGCCAAGAAAGAAAACTGGAATGTATTAGTTGATTCCGCAGGAACTAATGGCTTTCATGATGGAGAAAAACCAGATTCTAGATCGATATCAACTGCTGGATTGCATCAAATTGACATTACCAATCAAGTTTCAAGACAAATAAGAAAAGAGGATTTGGATGAATTTGATTTAATATACGCTATGGATAGCAGCAATTATAATAATATCTTAGAGTTGGCATCTAATGAACTTCAAAAAAGTAAAGTCAAAATCATCATGAACGAAGTTTATCCTGGAAAAAACATCAGTATTCCAGATCCATATTATGGCGGAGATGAAGGCTTTGAAAATGTTTTTCAAATGCTCAATAAAGCTACAGATATGATTATCAAAAAATACAAATTATAAAGAAATTATGAGCAAAGGAAATATCTTTTTACTCCCTATGACATTAGGAGATAGCGGCATTGATTATGTCATCCCTAAACCTATTCAGGAACTGACTATCAATTTGAAGTTTTTTATTGTAGAAAACATCAAAACTACAAGAAGATATTTAAAAAAAATTGACCGAAATGTGGACATTGATTTGATAACATTTTTTGAACTCAACAAACACACAAACGTTTTCGATATTGCATATTTCCTAAAACCATGCTTAGAAGGAAATGATGTTGGCATTATATCTGAAGCGGGCTGCCCTGGAATTGCTGACCCAGGAGCAAATGTTGTAGCACTTGCACATCAGAAAAAAATTAAAGTTGTTCCATTAGTTGGCCCCTCCTCTATCCTACTTGCTTTAATATCAAGCGGATTCAACGGACAGAAATTTGCTTTTAATGGATATTTAAACAAAGATAAATCTCAACTACAAAAAGAAATTCAACATTTGGAAAGATTAGCAGTAGGTGGATTTACACAACTATTTATGGATACCCCATTTAGAAGTCAAGCCATGTTGATGGAGATTCTGAAAAACTGTAATCCCGAAACATTATTATGTATTGCTAGCGATATAACTTTACCTTCCGAAAAAATCACTACCAAATCTATAAAAGATTGGTCTGACAATGTTCCAAATTTAGCTAAGAAACCTTGTATTTTTGCTTTGGGAAAGTAATTCTTTGAAAGCATTTTCTAAAGCAGAGTTGGTATGTGATTTTAGTTAAAATCACCCATCAAGCCGAACTAATAAATAATAGTTAAACTAAACCTCTACCATCAACCCTGCCTCTGCCAGTGGTCAGAAACGTTATGGCAGGCAGGCTTTAATATCAAACGAATTCTTGACGAAGGTTGACAACTTTTTACTCATAACATTTAACAAATTAAAAGTTTATTTCTTTTCCCCATAAGAACTGCCATACCCGTAGCCATAACCATAACCGTATCCATAGCCATATCCGTATTTACCATAGTAATACTTCCATCTTTTCATTCTTACACCATTAAGAATGATACCTTTATTCTTGACACCAACATCATTTACTATAGATTCAAGGTACTTTACACCTTTAGAATTGGCCATTCTTGTATTCATTACAAGCACTGAAACGTCAACTTTATTCATCAAAACGACACCGTCACTAATTAGACCAATTGGTGGAGAATCAAAGAAAATATAATCGTAATTTTCAAGACCATAAGAAATGAGTGCATCTACATTATCAGAAAGTACCAATTCTGAAGGATTTGGCGGTACAGGACCAGAAGTTAAAACATCTAAATATTTAGAGTGATTCACAATCAAATCAGATAATTTATCTTGATCTGATAAAAAATTTGAGTTACCTTTCACGTTATCCATCTTAAGAAATTTGTGAAGTCTTGGTTTGTGTAAATCAAAATCAATAATCAATACTTTTTTACCAGATTGAGCATAAAGAGAAGCTAGACTTCCCGAAACAAATGTCTTTCCTTCACCTGGGTGAATTGAAGTAACCATAAATATCCTTACATTTTTACCTGTGGAATAACTCAATGATGTTCTAACTCCTCGTAGGGATTCCATTAAACTTGATTTTGAAGAAGTATCGACTCCTACGCTTTCAATCTCCTTTTCGAAAGGCACACTACCGTAAACAGGTAGTTTTGTGGCATCTCTTAGATCAGCAATAGACTCATACGTATTAAAAAAGAAATACTTAAGTAAACTCAATATTATACCCAATATAAAACCAATAACTGCAAAGTAGATTCCCTTTTGTACATAATCTCCTCCAACAGTTGCAATTTCTCTTGCCTTTTCTATTACTTTTGTTCTTGGAATAATACCAGACTTTGCAATGTATGTATTGGCTCTTTTTTCCAGCATAAACAAGTACAATTTTTCATTGACCTGAAGTGTTCTTTCTACAGATTTAAACTCTCTTCCTGTTTTAGGAATTTTCTTGAGTGAACTTTCAACAATAGCTTTTTCAACTTTTAAATCATTCAATTGCTCATGATAAGCTTTCAAAGTATTGGATATATATATTAATAAATCCATTCTTTGAAGCATGATTTTGTTTTCCAACTCTTTGTACTTTTGATTTTCAACAGTAACATTAGTTTTCATAGTTATCTTAGACAACTGATTAGAATAAAACTCTGAAAGCGATTTGGACAAATATTGGTCATCGTCAATTAAATATACTGAAGGAGGAAGTAGATTGCTAGATTCACTAGTTTCTATATAGTTTTGAAGATGTTTTATAGATTTTATCTTTTTTTCTAAAACTTCTATTTGGTTGTCGATTTTGAAATGATTTGCGAAAATTACTTCAGTTTCTCTCCCCAAATCCAAAACATCTTTTTCATAACGTAAAGTGTCAATTTCCAATGAAATAGAGTCCATCAAATTAGTGACCTCTTTTAATTGTTTATTAATATAAAGAAGCGTATTATTATTTATATCAAACTGACTTTGTAGCGTATATTCCAAGTATACAACTGCCAAAGTATCCAATATCATCTGACTTCTTTCTGGAATGTGATCATTTAACGTTATATTAAGTATAGATGTATATTCTTGATTGACAATTTCTAACCCCGACTTAACTTTATTTATCCAATAACTTTTATTATGAAATTGAACCTCATAATTTGCCTGTATAGTAGACACATTTTGAAAAATTTCTAATTTTAAAACATACCATTGACTGATTATATCTTCACCAATTTTATGTTTATTTGTAATTAATTTTCCATCAATTTCAAAAACTATTTGAAACTCTTCTTCATTAATAAATTCTACTTTTAAATTCTTTCCAGAAAGTTGGTTACTAAAACTTTTTAAAAAAATCTTAAAGGGAACCCCCAAAAAAACTTCATTCGTATTTATTCTACCTA
>CAWUIK010000080.1:0-14167 GCA_963922585.1 uncultured Flavobacteriales bacterium
GTAATCCTGCTGCTTTGAAAAGTTCCATAATAACTTGCGCAGAATACATTTGACTTTCGGCAGGTTTCCAAACACAAGTATTTCCCATCATAGCAGCACTTGCAGGAAGATTAGCTGCAATTGCAGTAAAATTGAAAGGTGTAATACAAACCACAAAACCTTCTAGCGGTCTGTAATCTAGTCTGTTCCACATTCCAGCATTGCTCTCAGGTTGTTCCATGTAGATTTGTTGCATGTACGATACATTCATTCTCAAAAAGTCAATCAACTCACAAGCGGCATCAATTTCAGCTTGATATACGTTTTTGGATTGCGCCAACATCGTAGCAGCATTCATTTTATCTCTGAAAGGACCAGCAAGAAGGTCTGCTGCTTTCAAGAAAATAGCGGCTCTTTGTTCCCAAGGTAGGTTGGACCAGTCGTGTTTTGCAGCCAAAGCGGCATCAACTGCTTTTTTTACATGAGATTTATCTCCGTAGTTGTAGTGTCCCAAAACTTTATGATGATCATGTGGTGGAGACATTGGTCTTTTGTCAGAAGTTCTAATTTCTTCGCTACCAATATACATCGGAACATCTATTGGTGCTTGGTTGTACATTGTTTTATATTGTGCAATTAGACTTTTTATTTCTATAGAACCAGGTGCGTAACTATTTACAGGCTCATTACTAGGGTAGGGTACTTGATATACTGCTTTTGGCATAATGTTATAATTTTATTGATAAAAATAATGATACTTTACAAAGTTAGCAATCGTAAATGATTAGATAGTATTTCAAATAGATTTTTTAAATGAATTTTTGAAATTCAAACTTATTTTAATGGTTTTACATTACATATAAATGTAATTTTGAGTTCAATAAAAAATAAACTTTATGAAAAAAATAATTACGTTTGCTGGAAGCAATAGTTCGAATTCAATAAATCAAAGTCTTGTAAAAGCCACCGCTCAAATCGTTTCAGGTGCAGAGGTTGAAATATTAGATTTGAGAGATTATCCCGCTCCAATTTATGGAATTGATTTAGAAAAATCCTCTGGTTTTCCAGAAAACATGGTGGCTTTTCATCAAAAAATGACTGCAGCAGATGGTTTTATTGTTTCTTCACCAGAGCACAATGGATCAATGCCCGCAGTTTTAAAGAATACTTTGGATTGGCTTTCCAGACAAGAAGGTAAGATATTTCAAAATAAACCTGTTGTTTTTCTATCAACCAGCGAAGGAGAAAGGGGAGGAGCATCTGTTATGAAACACATTTTAGAAATCATGCCTTATAGAGGCGCAGTTATAGTTGGAGGTTTAAGTATTGGAAATTTTAGTCAAAAAATTCAAAACGACCAGTTCGTTGATGAAACGACCAAAGCAGCGGTATTACAATTAGTAGATGAATTGGTAATTAAAATTGCAGAAAATTAATAGCTTGGCTTAATTTACCTTTGTAAAATCCTAATTTTCAATATTTTTTTTATACTTTTGTGCTGCGGTAATCGTGTAAATGCTTTTATTTTTAATTGCAAGTCCTTGTTTCGGTTGATTCTCAAGAAGTTGTCTTATTTTAATGTATTTATCGAGCCCCCTACTGTTCGGGTGGTAACAGAAAGTATTTAAGAAAAGTAAAATTTTAATGGGAAAATCACAAGAAACTTTTAACAAAAAAGAAAAAGAAAAAAAGAGACTCAAAAAACGTCAAGACAAATTAGTAAAAAAAGAAGAGCGTAAAGCAAATTCAAACAAAGGTGGAGACATGGAAGATATGTTTGCATATGTAGATGAATATGGTCAAATATCAGACACTCCACCAGATCCAACAATCAAAAAGAAAGTAATCAAAGCAGAAAACATCGAATTAGGAGTTCCTAAAAGAGAAGTTTCAAACGAAGATCCTGTGAAAAAAGGTAAAATTGAATTTTTCAACGATGCCAAAGGTTTTGGATTTATCAAAGAAGATGAGTCTGGTGAAAAGTATTTTGTACACATCAATGGAATGTCCGAAAAATGTGTAGAAGGAGATAAAGTTTCTTTCGAACTGGAAAGAGGAATGAAAGGAATGAATGCTGTAAGAGTAACTAAGATTTAATAAGACTTAAAAATATAACATTATCAACCCGTTAGGTTTTTTATCTAACGGGTTTTTTTATGTTTTGACGTTATATCAGTTTTTCATCCATCATCTGCTTCACTTTATAGACTCCTGCTACGCTGATGGCGTCTCGGATTTCTCCATTAAGTACCATTTCGTATAATTCATCGAAGTGAATTTTTTTGATGGTGATGTCCTCATTTTCATCTTGTTCTGGTGCGCCTATTTCTAAATTTCTAGCAAGGTAAGTAAACGATATTTCGTCTGTTGCCGAATTGCTCAAGTCCATTTCTTGAATCAATAGCCAATCTTTGGCGGTAATGCCCACTTCTTCTTTGAGTTCTCTTTGGGCGGAAAGCAATGGATCCGTGTTTTTTTGACAACCTCCCTCAGGGATTTCCCAAGTGTATTTTTGCATGGGATATCTAAATTGCCCTACAATCCATGTGTAGTTTTCATCATCAAGTGGAATGACACCTACTGCCCAGTTTTGAAAATTTATGCAACCATAAATTCCGTTACTTCCTCCAGGCGTAATTACATCGTGGTGCACAACTTCTATCCAAGGAGTTTGGTATTTAATTTCAGATTTTAGGGTTTTCCAATTGCTTTTTTTCATTAAAATGTATTTTTTTTAAGTCATGGTTTTGTGTAATCAACATATGTAATTACAGATACAAAGTTAGTTTTTCTTGTGTAAACCTATTTAATGAACAATTCACATTTTCGATTTAATAAGTATTGTCTTGTTAACGGTAAAGATATATTCGTTTCACTATTTTTATAAAAAACTATCAAAATATGGCGCGAGCGAAAAAATCAGAAAAGAAAATATTTGTATTAGATACATCTGTTATTTTACACGATCACAATTCAATCAATAGTTTTGCGGAACATGATGTAGCGATTCCAATTACCGTTTTGGAAGAATTGGACAATTTTAAGATTGGAAATGATACTAAGAATTTCTCTTGTAGAGAATTCATAAGAATTTTAGATAAACTGAGTAAGAACCAAACTTTATTGGATTGGGTGCCTTTGAACGGGGGTAAAGATAAAGGTAAATTTAAGATTGTTCTACAAAATGAAAACAGTGAACTTGACGCTGAAAAGATTTTTGGGAAGAATAAAAATGACCATAAAATTCTAAATGCAGCGCTTACTTTGGTAGAGCAAGAAGTAGGAAGGAGAGTCATTTTAGTTTCAAAAGATATCAACCTTAGACTCAAAGCAAAAGCCTTAAATCTTCAAGCAGAAGATTACGAAACAGGAAAGATTAAACAAGAAAACACTTATTATTCTGGTCAAATTACCATCGAAAATGTAAATCCTGAGGTAATTCAAGAAATTTACAAAAACGACCATTCTGCAGATCTTTCTGTGCTAGGTGATAAATTAATCAACAATGGTTTTTATATTCTTAAAAATGCTAAAAATTCTATTTTGGCTTACTACAATCCAATCAAACAAGTTTTAGAAAGGGTAGAAAAACAATATATTTTTGGAATTAAACCTAAAAATGCAGAACAAACATTTGCAATGCAAGCTTTGATGAATCCCAATATCAAATTAGTAACTTTACAAGGAGTTGCGGGAACTGGGAAAACACTTTTGGCTTTAGCAAGTGCATTGGAGCAAAACTCTCAATATCATCAAATTATTTTAGCAAGACCTATTGTGCCTTTGAGTAATAAAGATATTGGTTTCTTGCCTGGAAGTGCAGAAGATAAAGTAAATCCCTACATGCAACCACTTTTTGATAATCTTTCATTCATCAAAAATCAGTTTGGTGTAAATGAGAAAAAGGCTAAGAAAATTCAAGAAATGGAAGAAGAGTGTAGATTGAAAATTACTCCTTTGGCATTTATAAGAGGTAGAAGTTTATCTAACGTGATATTCATTGTGGATGAAGCGCAAAATCTTACTCCACATGAGGTTAAAACGATTGTGACAAGAGCAGGTGAGAATACCAAAATCATATTTACTGGTGATGTTCACCAAATTGACACTCCTTATTTGGATGATCAAAGTAATGGATTGAGTTATATCATCGATAGATTAAAAGGGCAAGAGTTGTTTGCACACGTTTTACTAGAAAAAGGTGAAAGAAGTGAATTGGCAAACTTAGCCAACGAATTGTTGTAGTATACTGGTTGTAAGCAATTTTATTCTAAAAATTCCTATTTGTACTAAAGGAAAAAGTGAGCTTGATAGTTAAAATACTATAAAATTCATCTTTTTCCTTTTTCTTTTGAATTCTATTCCTACCTTTGCAATGGCAAGTCTCATACGACCAGCTCCTACATAATCCTCCAGGACGGGAACGTAGCAAAGGTCTGTGGTTGTAGCGGTGCGATATGAGTAGCTTGCCATTTTTTGTGCCTTATAGTTTCGTGATTCGGAACTCTGATTTTCTCTTTCAACCTTCCAAATTCAATAAAACAATATTCATTTTTAAACCTCAAAATCACAAAGAACTATGATATATCCATTACCAAGACGCAATGGTCTTTGCAAGGTCGAAGTGACAAAAAATATTTTCAAATTATCTCAGATTTCCTATTTCCTATTTCCAATCTCCTCTCTCCAATTTAACACTATTTAGAATTATTTTTTAATTTCAAGATTATATTTTTTTACCTTTGATGTTATGAAGAAGTTTTTGTACTACATTCTTGCTATAGAATTAATTGCGCTGGTATTGATTGGTTGTAATCAAAACGCTAATGAGAATGATGTTCCTATCAATGAAGGTATCCAAGAAATCAAAGATGAAAATGGAAATCTACTTGAGAAAGGAAAAATGTCCAAGAAAGGTATGAAAGAAGGAGTGTGGGTGAGTTTTGACGCTAATGGAAAGGTAAAAGATACGGCAAATTATACTGAAGGAAAATTAAATGGTAGATACATTTCATTTTTCCCTAATGGAAGAAAAATGAGTGAAGGATTCTACGAAATGGACATGCCAGAAGGGGAGTGGTTGTATTGGAACAATGATGGTGGAATGATTGAAAAAAGCCTTTGGAAGAATGGAAAACCTCATGGTGTGTCATATACGTATTATGATTTTGGTAAAATACAATCCTCTGTAGAATGGGAGGAAGGCAAAATGAACGGTGTATGGAAGTTTTATGATGAGAATGAAAATTTAATTGAAGAAACTAGATACAAAGAAGGTTACAAAGAAGGAGCAGCGATTCAATATTATCCTGATGGAAGTGTAAAAATCAAATCCAATTTCGAAAATGATTTACCTAATGGAAATTATGAAACTTATCACCCGAATGGAATGATTGCTTCAAAAGTAGAGTATCTAGCGGGTAAAATGGAAGGTGATTTAATACAATTTGATACAATAGGTCAAATTGTAAGCATAGAACATTATGAAAATGGAATTTCTGATGTTCAACCGTTAGATGTCGAAATTGATTCAACCAACTAAGCGGAAATAAAATTGTCGTAATTGCGTATACAACCCAAAATTGATTTTATTAAATCTGTTTTTTCATCTTCATTTTGAAAGTATTCATTAAGTACGATTTTTGCATCATTTAATGTTTCTTCATTAAAAGGTCCTTTGAGATTTTCAATTACAGTCAATCCTTCAAGGGCTACTAAATAATTTCCTTTACAAGACGCTTCGACAATTTCTGCAATGTAATTTACGGGATTTAAATTGGCATTCCAAAGCGAAAACAAAATCATTTCATTAAGGTCGTCATCATAATCTACTAAACCTTCAATGAGTGGTAATACAGCTTCCTTTACTTTGAGTTGAGAAAGAATGATTTTTATTTCATCTTTGATATGCTCATTGTCTGAGTTTTTGTATAAATCCAACATCGAAGGAATTACCGATACATCACCTTTTGTTTTGATTTTGAACAAAGCATCTAAAACTGTTTTTTCATTTTTAGATGTAAGGTCTTTTTTGATAACTTCTATTAATTTCTTTTGAGTAGATTTTTCAGTCATATTCAATTTAAGTTTTTTAGTTGTTACAATTGAGCGGCTAATTTCGAACCTTGTTCAATAGCTCTTTTAGCATCTAATTCTCCAGCCATAAATGCCCCTCCAATAATATGAACAGATACTCCTTTTTCTTTGAGTGGTTCATACATTTTGTTTTTGCTGATTTGTCCAGCACAGATAATTACGTGATCTACATCAAGTAATTGAGGTTTGTCTTTTATGGTAATATGCAATCCTTCGTCATCAATTTTGTGATATTGCACACCACTTATCATTTTTACATTTTTGTTTTTCAATGAGATTCTGTGCACCCAGCCCGTAGTTTTTCCCAATCCATCTCCTACTTTGGTTTCTTTTCTTTGCAGTAAATAAACTTCTCTTGGAGAAGGTGTATGTTGAGGTGTGATGCCTTCAGTTCCAGAACGTGCATTGTTCGTTGGGTCTATTCCCCATTCTTTCAAAAATGCTTCGGTATCTAATGAAGTTGATTTCCCTTCATGCGTTAAATATTCTGCAGTATCAAAACCAATTCCTCCTGCACCTATTATAGCAACTTTCTTTCCTACTGGCACTTTATCTTTCAAAACTTCGATGTATGATAAAACTTTGATGTGATCAATGCCTTCAATTTTGGGAGTTCGAGGAATAATTCCTGTAGCTAACACTACTTCATCGTATCCAGTCAAATCATCTACATCTACTTTTTTGTGGAGTTGTAAGTTTACATTGTGCAGTTCAATTTGTTTTTTGTAGTATCTCAAAGTTTCGTAAAACTCTTCTTTTCCAGGAATTTGTTTGGCGATATTGAATTGTCCTCCGATTTCTTTAGCAGCATCAAAAAGTGTCACTTTGTGTCCTCTGCTTGCTAAAATAGTAGCGCAAGAAAGTCCTGCTGGACCACTTCCTACAATAGCAATGTTTTTAGAAGATTTTGTAGGTAAATAATTAAGTTCTGTTTCATGACAAGCTCTTGGATTTACCAAACATGAAGCCGTTTGTTGTTTGAAAATATGGTCCAAACACGCTTGATTACAACCAATACAAGTGTTGATTTCGTCCTCTCTTCCTTCTGCTGCTTTGTTGATAATATCAGGATCTGCAAGGAAAGGTCTTGCCATAGAAATCATATCTGCGCATCCTTCTTGAAGCACTTCTTCAGCAACTTTTGGGTCGTTGATTCTGTTGGTTGTAACCAAAGGAATATTCACTTCTCCCATCATCTTCTTAGTGACCCAAGAAAATGCTGCTCTAGGAACCATAGTGGCAATAGTAGGAATTCTCGCCTCATGCCAACCAATTCCAGTGTTGATTATAGAAACTCCTGCTTTTTCAAGTTCTTTGGCAAGCAAAACCACTTCTTCCCAAGAACTTCCACCATCTACTAAATCTAGCATTGAAAGTCTGAAAATGATGATAAATTCATCGCCCACTTTTTGTCTAATTCTTCTTACGATTTCTAGTGGAAATTTAATTCTATTTTCATAAGAACCGCCCCATTCATCAGTTCTTTTGTTAGTTTTGGTAGCAATAAATTGATTGATAAGATAACCTTCACTTCCCATGACTTCCACGCCATCGTATCCTGCATCTTTTGCCAGTTGAGCACAATTTGCATAATCTCTAATTGTTTTTTCAATTCCTCTTTTGCTCAAAGCCCAAGGTTTGAAAGGCGAAATAGGAGATTTAATAGCACTTGGCGCTACAGCAAATGGATGATAACCATATCTTCCTGTGTGTAGAATTTGCAAACAAATTTTCGAACCGTTTTGATGAACAGCTTCTGTGATTATCTTGTGTTTTGCAGCGGTTCTGCTATTGGTCAATTTACTTGCAAAAGGGCTTACCCATCCTGCAATATTAGGAGCAATTCCACCCGTTACGATAAGTCCAACACCACCTTTGGCACGTTCACCATAAAAAGCGGCCATTTTTTCGTATCCGCCTTTTAGTTCTTCCAAACCAGTATGCATAGAGCCCATGATGACTCTGTTTTTTAAGGTGGTAAATCCCAAATCCAAAGGGGCTAAAAGTTTCTCGTATTTATTGCTCATTCTTATAAAAGTATAGAGCACAAAGTTAGAAATATTTATGCTACGAATTGTAAAATTGAGTAAGAATCTAAAAACAAAATAATATTAAAATCAAGGTTTCTCATCCTTGGGTTCATTATACTTTGTCTTGAATTTTTTTCCTGTTCTCGCATCTACATCTGGAGTGAAAACCCATTTTCCATTTTCAAGGACGTAAGCGTCAAAACTTAAATCGGGAACATACCAATCTTTCATGCCTTCTAAATTTGGTGAAGTAGGAGAGAGGTGGTCAAAAATTATTATTTCAGTTTTCTTTGTGCTTTGATGTTTCAAAGACATTACAGATTGTTTGTTGTATTGAAAAACAACTCTTCTCTTAGTTTTTCCGTCTTCTTCTTTGAAAATCGCATGACCGAATTTTACTTTATCCGTTTTATGAAACTGCATGGTCTCAATGATTTTTTTATTGCTCATCATATTGTTGCCATCCCAACCTAAAAGGGTGTAAATAGAGCCTCCGAATTTTTCTACAATAATGATTTTGTAATACAATGCACCATACCATTTTTTTTCGGTGTTAGCTTCATATTCTATATCATAGGGTGCATTTTCAGATTTATCGATGAGTTCAATAATAGTAAAAGCATCTTTCTTGGGGTCTTTTTTCATGATTAAACAATGGTACTTTTGCTCTTCATGTTCTCCATATTCTAAGTTCCAATTGAAAAATCTAAAAGCATCATCGGGAGATTTAATGGTACTCATCATCATTCCCAGAGAATCAAATGGATAATTGAAGGCTTCATCAAATGCTAAAGTTTTTCTCAAAAGCGCTTCAAATTCTTGATTGATTTTGATTTGTTCGCTTCTATCTTTGAATGATCTCACTTCATTTAACTTTTGAATGAGTTGAGTTTCATAAGATTTTAATTGTTCAATATTGCTATTTTGAGCCCAAATCCATTGACTAAAAAAAGTGACGAGTATTATAGAAAGAAATTTTAGCATAAGGTACTTTTTTAATTGATTACAAAATATAAGCCACAAAAAAACCACTTAAATTTGTAAGTGGTTTTCATAACGTAATTTTGTAAATTCTGTTACAAATATCAATCGGTAATGTGAAGACTGTCTTTTTTTGCCAATAGTTCTTCATCAGTTTCTCTCCATTCTTCATCATCTACACAACAATCAACGGGACATACTGCAGCACATTGAGGTTCATCGTGAAAACCTTTACACTCAGTACATTTATCAGTAGCAATATAATATATATCCATATCATAAGGCTCTAATTCTTCATCGGCATCTACTGTTTTTTTTGTGTTGTGTCCTGTATATTTTCCTTTAAGAGAAGTGCCATCGCTGAATTTCCACATAGCACCACCTTCATAAATGGCATTATTGGGACATTCTGGTTCGCAAGCACCACAATTGATACATTCGTCAGTTATTTTAATTGCCATAGCTATATTCTTTATAATTTTGAACTGCAAATTTATAACATAAAAATTAGAATGCATATTCAAAATAAAATAAAAGGTCTTACTCAATTGGGAATTGTGATGAAAGCAATTGGTGCTCAACAATCTTGGGGTGGATTTGATTGGGGAATTACCAAAGAAGAATTTGAAGAATTAGAATTATGGGTGCAAAAATCAAAAATTTACAACGGTTGGTTTGAAGAAAAAGAAGTGCGAAGAGCTTTTGGGGCTTGGGGAACAGTTTTGACTGAAGAAAAAATCAATAACTGGCTTAGCAATTATAATATTCCGGAACAAGAAAGCAACAAAACCACCGCTATAATTATGGCAGGAAACATTCCGTTGGTTGGATTTCATGATTTACTTTGCGTTTATCTTTCTGGACAACAAGCTCTGATTAAATTATCTTCAGATGATGATAAATTGATTCCAGCGTTGCTCAAAGTTTGGGCTTGTTTTGATTTAAATGTTCCAAATCGAATTAAACTTACCCAAGGCAAACTAGAAAATTTCGATGCTGTTTTAGCCACAGGAAGCAACAATTCAGCAAGATATTTTGAATCTTACTTTGGTAAATATCCGCATATCATTCGCAAAAACAGAACCTCAGTGGCACTTTTGAATGGTAATGAAACTGACGAAGAACTGAAAGCTTTGGCAGACGATATTTTTGCGTATTATGGTTTGGGATGTAGGAATGTCACTAAGTTGTATTTGCCGCAAGGGTTTGATTTGGATAGAATTTTCAAGGGTTTATTTCATTATCAGAATGTCACGGACAACAAAAAATACGGCAACAATTACGATTATCACAAAGCCATTTTCCTTTTGGAAAGATACGATTTGCTCGAAAATGGATTTATACTTCTAAAACAAGATGAAACTTTATTGTCGCCTATAGGAACTTTGTATTATGAATATTACAACGATATATCCAAAATCGAAGCAAAACTTCAGCAAAACGCAGAGCAAATTCAATGCATTGTAGCACAAGATAAAATTCCTTTTGGACAAGCACAAATTCCTCAACTACACGAATATGCAGATAGAATAGATACAATGGGGTTTTTGTTGGAAATATAACTGTTGAAGGTTGAAAGTATTAAATAACCACTTTTAGAAAAAATTTGAAATACTATTTATCAACTTGAGGTAAAAATACCTGTTTTTTTTATGTTTCATGTTTTAGAATACAAAAACATTTGTGTGATTTTCTTTTACCACAATAGAACATAGATATCATAGATTTCACATAGAAAACATAACTATGTGTCTTTCTTATGTGTGCTATGTCCTAATGTGGTTCTCTTTATAAATAAGGTTAATCAATTTATTGATAGATGTTAAGGTAAAAAGGTATTAGGTTATTAAAGGAATAATCAATCTGGATTTGCTTTTTAATTTCAATTTCTTAATTTTGTATTTTTAAAGCCATTAGTCAAAAAACTATTTAGAGGATTCGATTAAAAGTAATATTTATCAGTTGATTAGAATCTTTTTATTCAATATAATGTAGAGTTATAGCGTATTTTATTTTTAATTATTAGTCTTTTTACCATTTATAACTGTTATTTATTTTTCTTATTAATAACATTTTAGAAAAGATAAGCAGAAAAGGTTTGGTATACAAAACTATTTATTTTAAGCTTTGTTAGGTAATTTATCAATCCTTTTAAATCTAAATTTTTTTTTGGTTTTAGGATCAAATAATATCAACTTTTTTGAGTCTAAAAGAAATATTTCTCTTGGATCACATTCACCACCAGTAACTTCAATAGCTGAAATATAATATTTTCCATTTTTTTGTCTTAATATAAATATTGGAGCTGAACTATGCGTTCTATTATTTGACCAAGTTCCAATAGAATCATTCATAAATTTGAAAGTTGTAATCCATACTTCTCCTCTAAAATTTTTATTGTCCTTCCATTTTCCTTCCAATTTGGTTCTAACGGTTTCCAAGGATTGATAATTATCGTTCACTTGACATTTTATATGAAAGGTGAATAATGTAAAGAGTAAAAAAATACTGCTTTCATAAATTTCTTAATTATCAACAAAATATGTATAAACACCAAATGACGCCTATCCCAGGCTATAATTTTTTATTTCTTTGCTAAATTAAAGAAAATAATTAAAAAATGATTTTTCAAACCCTATTTTCTTCAATCACCTGAGCAGATTTTTGAAGTTGTGTTAATTCTTCGGCTGTCATTTTAATCATTGGAATTGGATGCGCTCCTTCATGATCGAGCAAAACGGGAATACTGATAAAAATATCTCCACAATTCAAAAGTTGTTTATATTCAGGAGAAATCAAAGTGCTTACTGGAACGATAAGATTCTGTGGCGTTATCAATTCTTTCATAACTCTTACAGCAACATCTGCTACACCATAAATGGTTGCAGTTTGTGTGGCTTTGATGGTTTTGGCAGCGTCTAATGTTTTTTGAAATAATAAATCTTGTTCTGAAATAGTCAACCCTTCTGTGATAGGAATATCTCCAATATAGGAGTGTGATTTTATCCAAACAACGAATTGGCCGTGCTCGCCAATCAACATGGTTCTTATAGTTTTTTGAGTGTTGGAGTGTTCTTTAATATAGAAATTCATTCTTTCTGTATCCAACCAAGACCCCGTTCCAATTACTTTATAAGATGCCACACCACTGTATTTCCATGTGTAGTAACTGATAATATCAACGGGATTGGTAACCACTATGATTTTAGGATCTTTGGTAGGTTTGAAATTTTCAAAAATTTGTTTTGTCAATTCATTATTTTCCTTCACAATGCTCAATCGAGTTGCACCTGGTGCCACACCTTTTCCTGCGCAGTGAAAAACAAAATCAGAGGCATTGAAAGTATCTGCGCAATTTCTTTTGAGTTGATGCTGTGGTTGAAGCATTGCCGCATGATTCAAATCCAACCAAGAACCTTCCGTATCCTCAGAAGGATCCAAAATGTTGATAATGTATGGATTTAGATGCTGAATCAATTGATGAACAACGGCTCTTCCTACGTTGCCTAATCCAATTACAGTAATGGTGATTTGATTTTCTTTTGAGTTCATTAAAATTGAGGGGGTTTTATTTCACAAAAATAAAAAATCCCAACTAATTGCTTAATTGGGATTTAAAAATTCATCCAAAAAAAGGATTAAATATGTGCAGAAAGTTTTTCTTGAAGCACGTCTTTTCCAACTGCACCAACCATTTTCTCTACCACTTCTCCATTTTTAAGTACTACGATGGTAGGAATGTTTCTAACACCAAATTTTGCTGCTAAAGCACCGTGATCATCCACGTTTACTTTTCCTACTAATGCTTTTCCTTCCATTTCTGTATGTAATGCGTCAATGTGAGGTCCAACCATTTTACAAGGTCCACACCATGGAGCCCAAAAGTCAACTAGAACTGGTTTGTCAGTATTTGTCAACTCAGCGAAATTCGCTTCTGTAAATTCTAAAGCCATTTTTCTATTTTTTTAATTGTTATTAATTCTGATATTTTATTGGTCTCAAAGATATAAATATCCTTACAAACTTGACAAGGTTTGTTCAAAAGTAATACCAATAAAATTTATGTGCCATTATGACATTGGTTCATATTGTAAGTACAAACTAACTGTATAATAATAACGTAAAGAATGTATTCATAATAATTTAGTCTTTCATAAATTGGTTTTCAAGTCGCTAAATGTTCATTAAGACTAATTTTCAACAATGACATCCCAAAGTTAAAAATCAATGAATATCTTTGCCGAAATTCAATTGCTTGAAAAGTAAGAACATAAATAAATTATCAACCTATTTGTTGCTGTTATTGAGCATCACGACCTCTTGGAATGTGATGGCTCAGAAAATTATCAACACCCAAAAAACTAAGGAAATCATTACTGTTGATGGAGTTTTGGATGAGAAATGTTGGCAAAATGCAGAAATTGCAAAAGGATTTACGCAAGTAAGACCGATAGCGGGAGATTCAGCAACGCAATCCACAGAAGTAAAAGTAGTTTATGATGATCAAGCCATTTATTTTGCTGCCATTTGTTATGATGATGTGAATACCATGTCTAAAATTCTAAGTCAAAGAGACAGATACAATGCCAATACAGATTATTTTTCTATCATGTTGGACACCTACAATGATCAACTCAATGGTTTTGTTTTTTCGGTATCTACCATGGGTGTGCAATATGATGCTAAAATTTATTCAAGTACATATTCCTCTCGGTTAGATATGATTTGGTACAGTGAGGTAAAACATACGGACTATGGATGGGTGGCAGAAATAAAAATTCCATACAGTGCCATTCGTTTTGCAAAAGCAGATGTGCAAGATTGGGGAATTAATTTTACAAGGTATATCAGTGTGAACAGAGAAGAAGCATCTTGGAATGAAATCAAACCTGATTTGGAAAACATTGTTACTCAGTCGGGTAAAATAAAAGGTATTGAAGCAATCGAACCTCCCCTAAGATTATTTTTATTGCCCTATATTTCGGGTTACGCTCAGCATTTTCCCGTAAATCTAGAAGACCAAAATAATTGGGGATATAACATCAACGGAGGAATGGACATCAAATACGGCATCAATGAGG
>CAWUIK010000081.1:0-14127 GCA_963922585.1 uncultured Flavobacteriales bacterium
AATACCTCAAACGCTAAATTCCAAATTAAGTTTCTTTTAACCAACAATATGTTAAACGATTTAGTAAATCTATTTTATCCTAATAATTGCGGTTGTTGCAATAATGTTTTGAGAAAAGGAGAATCGCATATTTGTCTTTTTTGTCTTTCTGATTTGCCCAGAACAAATTACATAAAAATAAAGGAAAATCCAGTTGCAAAACTATTTTGGGGTCGTGTTGACTTAACCTACGGTTTTTCAACCTATAATTTCAGCAAAAAAGGCAAGATTCAAGACCTCATTCATTTACTCAAATACAAAGAAAAAACAGAAATTGGATTTGTTTTAGGAAGTGAAATGGGAAGAGAAATCAATGATAATATTCCTCCAAATTCTTTCAATTATATTGTCCCTGTGCCATTGCACCCAAAAAAACAAAGATTGAGAGGTTACAATCAAAGTTCATTTATAGCACAGGGTATATCTAGTGTTTGCAATGTTCCTGTCAATGAAGAGGTGGTGATAAGGGTATCAAACACAGCGTCACAAACCAGGAAAAACAAACAGGAGAGATGGGAAAACGTAGCAGAAATATTTCAACTCAAAAATCAAGAAAATATAATTGGAAAACATATCCTTTTGGTCGATGATGTAATCACAACTGGTTCAACACTCGAAAGTTGTGCTCGTAAATTTTTGGAAATACCTAATACAAAAGTTAGCGTTGCTGTATTGGCAAGTGGGTTTTAAATTACAGAAAAGAGTATCTTTGATGTTCTAATTTCTTGCAAAAAAGTAAATCTCTCCCATAATGAAATATTTTTTTTTAGTATTTTTTATTTTGTTTTCTTCTGCTCTTTGTTGTCAAGATATAAAGATAGACAAACCTCATTTTAACGGAGCATCAGTTATTGGTAACTACCCAGAAAAACCCATAATTTTTACAGTACCTGTTTCTGGTGCAAGACCTTTAAATATTTCATGCAGTAATTTACCTCAAGGTTTAAAACTCGATACGACAACGGGAATAATTACAGGCAATATCTCTTCAAAAGGAACTTATAAACTAGACCTAATTGCCGAAAACAAACATGGAAAAGCAGCACATACTTTGACCATTCACATAGGCGAAAGTTTACTTTTCACACCATTGATGGGCTGGAATTCATGGAATGTTTTTGAAGAGGACATCAACGAACAGTTAATTATTGAAATTGCTGATGCAATGGTTTCATCTGGAATGAGAGATTTGGGTTATCAATTCATCAATTTAGATGATTTTTGGCATGGCGCAAAAAGAAATGAAAATGGCGCTCCAACATTCGACTCCATTAAATTTCCAAATGGAATTAAATATTTGGCAGATTATATTCATTCCAAAGGGTTGAAGTTAGGGATTTATTCTTGTGCAGGCGAACTGACCTGCGGAGAACAATTTGGTGGGAATGGCTATGAAGAAATTGATGCTAAAACTTATGCGGAATGGGGTGTTGACTTACTTAAATACGATTACTGTTATGCTCCTTATTCAAAAAACAAAGCCATAGATAGGTATCAAAAAATAGGAAAAGCATTACAAAATACAGACAGAACCATTGTTTTGAGTATTTGTGAATGGGGTTTGAGAAAACCTTGGAAATGGGGAAGAAGTGTTGGTGGACATTATTGGAGAATTACCCCAGATATTTTTGATACTTGGGAAGGTAAACATATATGGCACAAAAGCGCAGAAAGTATCATCCGAAAAGCCATTAAAGTAGATAAATACGCAACAGTTGATGCTTGGAATGATATGGACATGTTGATCGTAGGAAACTATGGCAAAGGAAAAGCTACTTCTAATGGAGGTAAGTATAAAGGAATGAACGACCTGGAATATGAAAGCCATATGAAATTATGGTGTTTATTCAAATCACCTTTAATAGCAGGATGTGACTTAAGAACTATGAATGAGGCAACTCAAAATATTTTAATGAATAGAGATCTTATCGCTATCAATCAAGATACATTGGCCGCTCCAGTTAAGTTGATTTCTAGAAAAAAAGGTGTCTTTGTTTTCGAAAGAAAAATGCAAGATGAAAGTTTTATTTATGCTATTTGGAATTCGAAAAACAAAATCAAATCCTATAACTCTGTGAAACTTTCAAAGAAATTGTCAGAAAATGGAAATATTTTTATTAAGAATTTTAATTCTAGCACCTACTTAAATGAATTGCCTGAAAAACTAGATTTAGAACCTCATGAAACTGTACTGATGAAATTAAAATAGGTTATCTTGCTCTTTAATTGCGTAATTAGACTACTTGACCATCAAAAAACCAATTAATATTTTTACATAAAAATTTTGTATTTCAAAAAAAGAAGTATCTTTGCAATCCATTTTTTGGCAAAAGAGCCAAAACTTAGCGGATGTGGTGAAATTGGTAGACACGCCAGACTTAGGATCTGGTGCCGCGAGGTGTGTGGGTTCGAGTCCCTCCATCCGCACAAGGTGAATTGAAATGCTGTTGAATGATTTCAACGGTGCAACACCAAAATTTTACATAAAATGGTGTCACGCCAAGCGTGATGCCATTTTTAATTTTATGCAAAACCATTTATCAAAATATGGATATTTTAGAAAATAAAATCGATGAGTTAAACAGAGTTTTAACTGTAAAAATTGTTGCTGAAGATTACAAAGAAAGTTACGAGACTTCTTTGAAAAAGCATAGAAAACAAATAAACCTTCCAGGATTTAGACCTGGTCAAGTACCAACTTCTGTTGTGAAGAAAAAATATGGACCTTCAATTCTTGCAGAAGAAATTGACAAGTTGCTTAATACAGCTCTACAAAATCATATCAAAGATAATGAGTTAAACATACTAGGAAATCCGCTTCCAAAAGCAGACGAAAACAATACTATCGATTGGAACGAACCAAAAGATATGGAGTTCTCTTTTGAAATTGGCTTGGCTCCTTCATTTGAGGTAGAATTGAATGGAAAAACCAAGTTCACATTCAATAAAGTAAAAGTTGATGATGAATTAGTGGATAAACAAATCAATGATTTTGCAAAAAGATATGGAAAACTAGTTCCTATTGATAAAAGCGAAGAAAAAGATATGATTTGGGCAACTTTTACTGAATTAGATGAAAACGACAAACCATTAGAAGGTGGTTTTACTCATAGTTCTACAGTTGCTATCGAATACATCGAAGACAAAAAAGTGCAAAAGAAATTAATCGGGCTGAAAAGCGGAGATGTATTAATCATCGACCCAAAAACAATCTCAAGAGGTGAAACTGATATGGGGGCTATGTTGGGAATTACCAAAGAAAAAGCAGCAGCATACACTGGAAATGTAGAATTGAAAGTAACTGAAGTAAAGAGAATGGAACCTGCAGAAGTGAATCAAAAATTGATTGACAAAGTATATGGTCCTGGTGTAGTAGAAGGTGAAACAGCAATGAGAGAGAAAATCGCAAGTGAATTAACCATGATGTTTGCTCAAGATAGCGACAGACTTTTCAAAAGAGACTTGGCTGATAAACTTATTGAAAAATTAGGGCTTCAGCTTCCTGAAGACTTCTTAAAAAGATGGATTATTTCAAGTAATAAAAACGAAGTGACCATGGAACAAGTCGAAGCAGAATTTGAAGATTACAAACGTTCATTACAATGGCAGTTGATTGAAAATAAAATAATCAAAGACAACGATATAAAAGTTGAATTTGAAGAAGTAATAAATCATACCAAAAATTTACTTGGAAATCAGTATGCACAGTATGGTATGATGGTTCCTGTAGATGAAGAATTGACAGCTACTGCAAAAAAAGTTTTGGAAAACAGAGAAGAAGCTACAAAGTTGTATGAGCAATTATATGACATTAAAGTAATTAACTTCTTAAAAACAACTGTAAAACTAGATGAAAAAGAGTTGAGTTATGACGACTTTGTTAAAGAAGCTCAAAAAAACTAATTTTTCATAAAAATTAATTCAAGGTACGCCACAAGCGTACCTTTTTTGTATCAAATATATGGCTGGAGAAAAATTAAATGAACTTAAAGATTTAGGCGAATTTGGTCTAATTGATTACTTAACACAAAATATCAAAATACATCACAGCAGTACTTTGAAAGGTGTAGGGGATGATGCCGCTGTATTTGATCACGAAAACAGACAGTCGGTAGTGTCTACAGATATGTTGGTAGAAGGTGTTCATTTTGATATGGTTTTTACACCCTTGAAGCACTTAGGTTATAAAGCAGTAGTTGTGAATCTAAGTGATATTTATGCCATGAATGCACAACCTAGACAAATTACAATTTCATTGGCAATTTCTAGCAAGTATTCTGTAGAAGCAATAGCTGATATTTATGAAGGAATGATCTTGGCTGCAAACTACTATGGTGTGGATATTGTAGGAGGAGATACTACATCTTCGCTTCAAGGTTTGGTCATTAGTATTACCGCCATAGGAGAAGCAAAAAAAGAGGATATAGTATATAGAAGTGGTGCTAAAGAAAATGATTTGCTTGTCGTTTCTGGAGATTTAGGAGGCGCATACATGGGGCTGACCATGCTGCAAAGAGAAAAAGAAGTTTGGAAAGTAAACCCTAACATGCAACCCGAACTTGAAGGATATGATTATATTTTGGAAAGACAACTGAAACCTGAAGCCAGAAAAGATGTTATCACATTTTTAAGTCAGTTGGGGGTAAAACCTACCAGTATGATTGATATATCTGATGGTTTGGCTTCAGAAATTCATCATTTATGTAAAAACAGTGACGTTGGATGTAATCTTTATGAAGAAAAAATACCGCTTGACCCAATGACACATAAAGTAGCTAGAGAATTTAACCTCGACCCTACCGTATGTGCTTTAAGTGGGGGAGAAGATTATGAATTGTTGTTTACAATAGCACAAACGGATTATGATAAAATAAAAGGGAATCCACATTGGACAGTTATCGGGCATATGACAAACAAGGAATCAGGAGTAAACCTTATTACTACTGGAGGGTCTGTAACACCATTAAAGGCTCAAGGGTGGGATGCTATGAAAGATAAACAATAAATTTTGACTAAAAAACATAAACCAAATGAATTAAAAATTAATTTTGCAAACAATTAAATTCATTAAGAAATAAAGATATGTCTATAGCAGAAATTTTTGAAAGTGGAGAACGCACTCAAGATAAAGGTCATGTAAAAAACTTGGTTATACTTGCTAAATCCGATGGGACCATTGCAGAAGAAGAATTACTTTTGATTCATAGAATCGGAAAAAGAATTGGACTTACTTATACTCAAATTGGAAGTATCATTGACAATCCAGATCAAATCTCTGTAATTCCACCTGTTAGTAAATTAGAACGACTTGAACACATGATAGACATGGTAAGACTTATTCACGCAGATGGATCTGTAGAAGAAAAAGAAATGAAAATGATTTCTCGATTTGCCATACAAATAGGATTTACATCTAACGAAGATGCGCATCTTAATGAAATTTTAGAAATGTTGGACAAAGGGAAATCCAAAGAAGAAATAATCTCTCAACTAAAATAAATTATTTCAAATTAACCCAACTTTATTAGAAGTATAAAATAATTTTCATACTTTTGAAAGACTAAATTTTACATTTCTATGGACGAATATGCCGTCATTGTAATTATTACCACTGTATTACTATCTGCTTTTTTCTCTGGAATTGAAATTGCTTTTATCTCTGCAAACAGGTTCAAAATTGCTATTGACAAAGAACAAGGAGGTGTCGCATCTAAAATTTTAGGTTATTTTTCTCAAAAACCTTCTTGGTTTATCGGAACTATGCTTCTTGGAAATAATGTTACCATTGTTGTGTTCAGTATTTATATGGCGGTTTTGCTCGAACCTACGCTTTCTCTGTATTTTTCGAGTGATTTTACCATCATGATGATTCAA
Organism: uncultured Flavobacteriales bacterium; assembly: GCA_963922585.1. Taxonomy (GTDB): domain Bacteria; phylum Bacteroidota; class Bacteroidia; order Flavobacteriales_D; family Parvicellaceae; genus Parvicella. The sequence goes on from CAWUIK010000081.1 coordinate 5,914, forward strand.
ACCGTAATTTCCACGATAATTTTACTTTTTTTTGGAGAATTTATGCCAAAATCAATCTTCAGAATCAATTCCAATCAGATTTTATCAGTTACAGCCATTCCCTTGGTAGTAGTTTATATCATTTTATTTATTCCAACATTTATTACAATTGGTCTTGCAGAATTGATTTTGAAAATATTTATCAAATCAGACAATGAAAACGAAGACTTTGTAACTTTTGACAAAATAGATTTGGATATGTTTTTGGAAGAAGGCTTAAGTGCAAATGCAGATGATCAAGATCAAGATTATGAAGTAAAACTATTTCACAATGCGCTCAATTTCAACGAGGTAATAGCAAGAGACTGTATGGTGCCCAGAAACGAAATCATAGCCGTAGAACTCAACGATGACGTGCATGAACTTAGACAAAAATTTATTGAAACCAACCTTTCCAAAATACCCGTTTACAAAGAAAGTATTGACAACATAATTGGTTATGTTCACTCTTTCGAAATGTTCAAAAAACCCGAAACCATCAAAGCGGCACTTTTGCCTGTAAGTATTGTTCCAGAATCTATGACGGCTAATAAAGTTTTGGAGGATTTAATCAAAAAAAACAGAAGTATTGCCATTGTTATAGACGAATTTGGAGGAACTTCAGGAATGCTTACTATGGAAGATTGTATAGAAGAGATTTTTGGAGAAATAGAAGACGAACACGACTCTGAAGAAGTAAGACAAGAAATATTAGGTGAAAACGAATTTTTATTTGGAGGTAGAATCGAAATAGATACCATCAACGAAAAGTACAACTTAGAACTCCCAGAAAGTGAAGAATATGAAACCTTAGCAGGGTTTATTATTCATAAGTTGGAAAATATTCCTCAAAATGGAGACGCTTTTACCTTCGAAAATTATAACTTTACCATCAAAGAAGTTTCTGCAAATCGTATAGAACTCGTTCATATAGAGATTGGCACGGAGGAAGATTAGTTTTATGGGAATCGTAACTAAAATATTTGAGAAAATACCTTTTGCTTACACCAAAAATGTAAAGCAAGGAAAGCAAGTTGCTCAAATTTTAAAAATTGTTTTGAACCGAGATGATGCTTCATTTGTAGATGTGGGATGTCACAAAGGTGATGTTTTGAAACTGGCTTTAAAATTTGCTCCTAAAGGTGAACACTATGCTTTTGAAGCCATTCCTGCATACTATGAAAAACTAGTGCCAGATTATCAAACCTATGTCAACCTATTTAATGTTGCAATAACCAATTTTTCTGGTGAAACGGAATTCACTTTTGTAGAATCCAATCCTTCATTAAGCGGTATCAAAGAAAGAGATTACCCAAAGACAGAAAAAATTAACAAAATTAAAGTAAAAGCAGATACTTTAGACCACTACCTCAAAGACGCACATTCACTCGACTTGATAAGAATAGATGTAGAAGGCGGAGAGTTTGACGTTTTGGATGGTGCAAAACTATCGATATTCAAGTTCAAGCCCCATATCCTATTCGAACATCAACAAGGCGCAGCTGATTACTACAGAAACAATCCAGACAAAATGTGGGACATTCTCGTTGCTCAATTAGGAATGAAAATAAACACACTTGGAGGATTTTTAAGTAAAAGTAAGAATATCACCGCTTCACACTTCAGACTTTTGTTTGAAACAGGACAAGAAGCCTATTTTATTGCTTATTTTGATTAAAACTTGTGTTATTGATTTTCAAAGTAACGTCATTCAACATTTTTACCAACCGAAGCCAAAGCGTAAGTTGGCAACCTTCAACAAAAACAGATGTCTCCATTCCGTTCTGTCTATCGACTTTCACTTCAGTCGACATGACAAGAAAATTCCCGCAGATTCCTTAGATATACGCAGAATAAATCAGCGAAAATCAGCGAGATTTGCGGGAGAAAACACAATTGATTTGGTTTCAACCTAATTCAAAAAATAAAATGGAACTCTTTGGTTTGTCTAAAACTAAAACTTTCAACAGTTTGAAACTCCAAAAACCAAACACCGAACCCCAAACTAAATTTCTTTCAATATTAAAAAGTAATCCTGACATTTTGTTTAATCCACAAAAAAATCCCCACCTTTGTCTTTTATTATTTAAAACAATAAGTATTTTATGATTGCTTGGGTTTCTCTTTCCATTATTGTTGGGCTAATTTTGTTTTTTGATTTAGGTATTCTAAACAAAGACGCACACAAAATTTCTTCTAAAGAAGCGGCCAGAAACACTTTGATATTTTTTATCATTGCTATGATCATGGCGGCAGGGGTTTATTTCATCTATCAAAACAATTGGGTCGCCAATCCAACGTTTATTACTCCAGGACAGGCAAGTTTGAGGTATCTTACCGGATATTTTGTGGAGTTTGCTTTGAGTATCGATAATATTTTTGTCATTGCTTTGATATTTGGTAAATTTCTAATTCCAGATAAGTTCCAGCACAAAATTCTATTTTGGGGTATTCTTGGGGCTGTGGTTTTTCGTCTATTGATGATTTTGTTTGGTGTAGCATTGATCAATAACTTTACGTGGACCATTTATATATTTGGAGGTTTCTTAATTTTCTCTGGGCTCAAAATGCTCTTCGAAAAAGAAGATGCTGAAGAAGTAGAAGGAAAAATGGAACAATGGCTCAAAAGAGTCTTGAAAGTTAAAAAGGATGTTGCCTCTGGAAATTTCTTTGTAAAGGAAAATGGAAAAACATTTGCTACAACGTTATTTTTGGTTTTGGTACTTATAGAGTTCACCGACTTGATATTTGCTTTGGATAGCATTCCTGCTATTATTTCTATTACACCCGATCCTTTTTTGGTTTTTTCTTCAAATATTATGGCAATTGTTGGTTTAAGAAGCTTATATTTTTTCCTATCAGCAATGCTTGATAAATTTAGTTATCTAAAATATAGTTTGGTTATTATTTTAGTATTCATTGGTGTGAAAATGATACTTTCACATACCATTCATATGCCTGAATGGCTTTCTCTAACAGTAGTGATTTTATCATTAATAACGGGAGTGTTGTACTCTATTTATAAATCAAAAAAAATAGAAGCATAATTTTTATCAAAAAAAAATAAAAATACATTATTCTTTAACCAATAATTCTTTCTACTTTTGCACCGAATTTTAAGAAACAATTATTTAAACATTATATAATGTCTGTACTAAAAGGTAAAATTTCACAGGTAATCGGACCTGTAGTGGACATCAGTTTTGAAGGAGCTGGTGCATTGCCAAACATTCTTGATGCAATCGAAATCAAGAAAGAAGACGGAACAGTTTTAGTTCTAGAATGTCAAAAGCACGTTGGTGAAGAAAGAGTAAGAGCTATCGCGATGGATACATCTGATGGTCTAAGCAGAGGTATGGAAGCAATTGCTACTGGAAACCCAATCTCAATGCCAACTGGAGATCAAGTAAAAGGAAGATTATTTAACGTAGTTGGAGATGCTATTGATGGTATTGAAAACTGTGATAAATCTAAAGGAGGAGCACCTATTCACAGATCAGCCCCAAAATTTGAAGAGCTTTCTACTTCAACAGAGGTATTATTTACAGGTATTAAAGTTATCGATTTGATTGCTCCTTATGCTAAAGGTGGTAAAGTAGGTCTTTTCGGTGGTGCTGGAGTAGGAAAAACAGTATTGATTCAGGAGTTGATCAACAACATCGCAAAAGCATACGAAGGATTCTCAGTTTTTGCTGGTGTAGGTGAAAGAACTCGTGAAGGAAACGATTTATTAAGAGAATTTTTAGAGTCAGATATTATCCGATACGGAGAAGATTTCAAGCATTCTATGGAAGCTGGAGGATGGGATCTTTCTAAAGTTGATAAAGTAGAATTGGCAAAATCTCAAGCAACATTGGTTTTCGGACAGATGAATGAGCCTCCAGGAGCAAGAGCACGTGTGGCACTTTCTGGTTTGACTATGGCGGAGTACTTCCGTGATGGAGGTGAAGATGGACAAGGAAAAGACATTCTTTTCTTCGTGGATAACATCTTTAGATTTACGCAAGCGGGTTCTGAGGTGTCTGCACTTTTGGGACGTATGCCATCTGCGGTAGGTTACCAACCTACATTAGCAACAGAGATGGGTGCGATGCAAGAGCGTATTACTTCTACTAAAAAAGGTTCGATTACGTCTGTACAAGCAGTATATGTTCCTGCGGATGATTTAACGGATCCTGCACCGGCTACTACGTTTGCTCACTTAGATGCTACAACTGTATTGTCTCGTAAAATTGCTGAGTTGGGTATTTACCCAGCGGTAGATCCATTGGATTCTACTTCAAGAATTTTAACGCCTGCAATTTTAGGAAACGAACACTATGATTGTGCACAAAGAGTAAAAGAAACATTACAGAGATATAAAGAATTACAAGATATTATCGCTATTTTGGGGATGGATGAATTGTCTGAAGATGACAAATTAATCGTTCACAGAGCAAGACGTGTTCAAAGATTCTTATCTCAACCTTTTCACGTTGCTGAACAATTTACAGGATTGAAAGGAGTATTGGTTTCTATTGAAGACACTATCAAAGGATTCAACATGATTATGGATGGAGAAGTAGATCAATATCCAGAGTCTGCATTCAACCTTAAAGGATCTATCGAAGATGCTATTGAGGCAGGAGAAAAAATGTTGGCTGAATCTAAATAAGTTGTAAGACTGCAAGACAAAAGACACTAAGACAAAAGACTAGATTATTAGACGCTAGATTTAGATTCTAGAAATCAAAGTCTAAAGTTAAAAACCTTGAAGTCTTGAGTCTTAAAATCTTGAATCATCAAGTCTAAAAAATTAAAAAAATGAACGTAGAAATAATAACACCAGACAAAGAACTTTTCAAAGGCGATGCTACATCTGTAATTGTGCCTGGAAGTGATGGTCTATTGGGTATATTGAACAATCACGCACCATTGATTTCTTCTTTGAAAAAAGGAGTCGTAAAACTTTCAACTTCTGAAGGAGAAAAAACTTTTGAGGTAAAAGGTGGAGTTGTAGAAGTATTGAACAACTCTGTGATGATTCTCGCAGAATAATTTAGACAATTATTATACACAGTTTTTTACAAAAAGCCCTTACTTTTAATAAAGTAAGGGCTTTTATTTTGTGAAAACAAATCATATAAATACCTGACAAATGTCATTATAAATTATAATTAAACCCTGTATTTTTGATTCAAAATTTATAAAAAACAAAACAATGAAGAAAAACATGGGTAATGTAGATCGAATTATTAGATTAATAATCGCTGCAATTGTAGGAGTTCTATATTTTACAAATACTGTTTCTGGTACTTTGGGAATTGTACTATTAATTCTAGCAGGTGTTTTCGTGCTAACAAGTATAATTAGTTTTTGTCCTCTTTATGCTCCTTTTGGAATTAAAACTTGTCCCACAAAAGAAAAATAAAAACTAATTTATATTAAATTTTATTCTGTATGATAAAATCTAAAGTTTGAATATCGAACAAACAGCTATAAGAACTACATACTTTAGTATTATAGGAAGCGTGAGTTTAGCATTAATCAAAGGACTAACTGGCTTCTTTGGAAACTCATATGCACTTATAGCGGATGCCATTGAATCTACAACAGATGTTTTTTCTTCTCTATTAGTCCTTTTTGGACTGAAATATGCCAAGAGACCAGCTGACGAAAACCATCCGTATGGTCATGGTAAAATAGAACCATTAATCACCTTTTTGGTCGTGGCTTTTCTTGTTACTTCAGCAACTGTTATAGCCTATGAGAGTATTCAAAATATAAAAACACCACATAAAGTTCCCGAACCTTGGACTTTAATAATATTAGGAGTAATTATAATTTGGAAAGAAATCTCTTTCAGATTTGTTCTAAAAAAAAGCAAAGACACCAATAGTTCTTCCCTTAAAGCAGATGCTTGGCACCATAGAAGTGATGCAATAACATCCTTAATGGCTTTTGCAGGAATATCAATTGCTCTAATATTCGGAAAAGGTTTTGAAACTGCAGATGATTGGGCAGCTTTACTTGCTTCTGGTTTTATTCTATATAATAGTTATTTGATTTTTAGACCTGCACTAGGTGAAATTATGGATGAACATTTGTATGACGAGCTAATTCTAGAAATTCGTGAAAAATCATCAGAAGTAAAAGGGGTTATCGGCACAGAAAAATGTTTTATTAGAAAAGCGGGAATAAAGTATCATGTAGATTTACACGCTATAGTTGATGGCTCTATTACTGTGAAGGAAGGACACGAAATATCACATCACTTAAAAAATCACTTAAAAAAAGAAATTTCAAATTTAGGTAAGATATTAATACATGTTGAGCCCGATAATTAAACACTAGAATAAATACATTTCATATTTTTAAAACCCCCGGTTATACTCACAAATTTAAAATATTTGTTTCACAAAGGTTTATGTGTTATTTTTGTAATACAACTAGACTTAACTACTTGAATTATTAAATGAATAAAGCATTACGAGTAACACCAACAAATAGAATTATTCAATGTAAATTCGATTTGATAAACAGCAAGGCTTTTGTTTTATTAAATCAAATTCAAGTTATTGGCTTGAAGTCAATTAGTGATATCAACTTACTTAATGTTACCATTCAATATTGTGATTTATTTGGCAAAAAAACTGAGCCTAAGTATATTGACATCAAAATATCTCCTAATCAAAAACAACCTGTTATTGATATTAATAAGAAACTTAAGCGTTTCCATGAAGATGGAAATAGATTTGATTTTATAATAATTACTTTAGGTGCTCAATCAATAGAAGAATTCGAAGAAATACAATTAAGATATGAGTTATGTGATGCCTACGAAGTAGAAAAATTAGAAAAAATTCCTGATGATTTTCTTAGAGTGGTCTATTTTGACATAAGAGATAGGAAAAAAACATTAGAGGACTTTTCTGAAGAAGTACAAATCGCATTTTGAAATAGTGGATATATGAAGTTGCTTGAGAGTAATTATTAAAATTTTATTTATCCTATTTATAGTTTTCTTCGAATACAAAATTACCTCTTTTAGAAAATTAAGTTTTTAGTTTTCTATAAAATGTTTACCTTAGTGAACTACAACAAATTTTAAAAACATGAAATTTATTACCTTCCTAGTCCTACTTTTTACATCTTTATCTTTTTGGGGGCAATCAATTACCATTACAACACCCAACGGAGGAGAATTTATCAATGCCAATACTTCTTATAACATTACTTGGAATATTAATGGCACTGTTGGTTTACTAGATTTGTATTATACTGTGGATAATGGTGTAAATTGGGTGTTCCTTTCTGGAGGTATAGATCCCAATTCCGGTAGTTTTGTTTGGTTAGTACCAAATACCCCAACCAACGTGTGTCTTATTAGACTTACTGATGGAAGTGTTCAAGATGAAAGTGATGGTGTTTTTTCTATAAATTTTCCAAATAATTCTGTCACAATAACAAGTCCTAATGGAGGAGAGGTCTATTCAGGAGGGTCAACGCAAACCGTAACTTGGACAACTGGAGGTCCTGTAGGAAGTCTATCCTTCTTTTACTCTATTGATAATGGAGCCAATTGGACGCTCTATGCAAGCGGCATCAGTGCTTTCTCTGGTTCATATTCTTGGACAGTTCCCAATGTTACTTCCACTCAATGTTTGGTGAAACTTACAGACAACATTGCTGTAGATCAGAGTAACGCTACTTTTACCATCAATGGCGTTGGCTCAGGAGCAGTGAATTTAATTCAACCCAACGGAGGAGAAATAATCAATATCGGCAGTCAATATAACATTCAATGGAGCGTAGCAGGTCCAGTAAATCCTTTGGATATCTTCTACTCTATAGATGGAGGAATCAACTGGACATTGATTACCACTGGAGCAACTGGGACTTCTTACAATTGGACTGTTCCTTCTATAGTCTCCAACACTTGTAAAGTAAGAATTACAGATGGTATCATAGCAGATATCAGTGCTGCCAATTTTTCTATAGTTAATCCTACTCAAATTACTTTATTGAGCCCTAATGGTGGAGAAATACTTCAAGGTTTTGACTCTTTTGAAATCACTTGGGACACTCAAAACAATAGTCATATTGATTCTGTAGAAATCTCCTTTCAAGAAAATGGGACTTTTGACACTTCATTTGTTACGGTAGAAAATACAGGAAGTTATTTTTGGGAAGTTCCCAATATTAGTACCACAAATG
>CAWUIK010000082.1:0-13925 GCA_963922585.1 uncultured Flavobacteriales bacterium
TTATGATCTTTCTTTTGGCATTGGTAAAAAAGGAAACAACAACAATTTTGATGATAGTGAATGGTCGGATTTGTATGCACAAGATACTTCTGATTATGATCAAGATGGTGTAGGAGATTTAATGGATTTATGTGCAAAAACCCCCTTAGATGCTCGACCAGTAGACGAATTTGGATGTCCATTAGATCAAGATAAAGATGGTGTTTCGGACAATTTAGATGATGAATTAAACACCCCTGAAAAAGCCCCTGTCAATGAAAAAGGAGTTGCGCTGACAGACGATGTTTTTTTCTTAATGTATAGAATGTATAAAGATTCGATTGGAGAATTTGCACAATTTGATGTTGTAACCAACCAAAGTGAATCTACAGGACCTAATAATAGTCAAAACACTGAAGGATTAGTAATGGGAGTGGGAGGAAAAAAAGAATCTTATACCGTTATTATTGGTTCTGACTCAATAGGAGTGTCTGCTAATGATTTGCACAAATACTTAAGTTATAAAGACTTCAAGATTGTTGATGATGGTAAAAACGTTTATTATATTATTGGAGAATTTGATAATTTAAAAGATGCAGTTGCAGCAAATGAAAACGTTAAGAGAGATGGTTTTGATTCGAAAGTTGGTAAAACCACAACTGGAGATAACGGAAAACAAACTGTTGAGAAAGTAGATGAAAAAGAATTGCCAGATAGTGATGGAATCACTTCTATTGTAACATCTTCAACTGAAAAATTATACAAAATTCAAATTGGAGCTTTTAAGAAAAAACTAAGTGCAAATGTATTTAAAGATGCAGGTGATGTGACTTATGTAAAAGGTGATGATGGTTTATGGAGATATTACTCTGGTACATTTACCAAAAAAGAAGATGCTGCAAAGCATAGAATTGATATGCTTCAACAAGGATATAAAGGTGCCTTTATTGTGGTATTTAATGAAGGAAACAGACTTACTTTAAACGAAGCTGGATTTGACGTGAATCCTGACTACAAAGATAAAGACACAAAAGTTGAAAGTAATGTGCCGACTTCTAATGCTGTAAATCCTGAATTGATTAAATTTAAAGTTCAGGTAGGTGCATTCCAAAACAAAATACCAACCAATATCTTAGATTTATATCTTTCAATTGGAAATGTAATACTTAAAAAAGATGATGAAACAGGATTGACAAAATATTTCATTGGAACTTTAAAAACATACAAAGAAGCCGAAACGTTGAAAAATGAACTTAAAGAAAAAGGATTGACTGATGCATTTGTAGTAGGTGATTTCAATGGAAAAATAATTACTGCTCAAGAAGCGTTAGATTTACTTAAATAATAAATAAATTATGAAAAAAATAGTTGCAGTTGTTTCAATTTTGATGATGGGATTTTTCACACTAAGTTGTGAATCTGAAAATTCAGATCAAAAGGATACTAATGGTTCAAACACAACTACTGTTGACTCTACAATCATAAGTTTTTGTAATTGTATAACCCCTACAGAAGAATTAAAGCAAAACTGTGAAACGCTCTTCCCTACTCCTCAAAATGAAAAAGATTCCATTATTAGAAGGAAAGAAATAGCTACTTGTACTGGTGAAACTTTATCTATGGCAGATACTTTAACTAGAGTAGCACTTGACAGTATTAACAAAGCTTACGAAAATGATTTAACATTAGAAATCAAAGAAATTCCTGAAGAAAAAGAAGATCCTATTTCTGAAGACTGTAAAGCTTTTTTGGAGGAATATGCTGAGTCTATAAAATCCTTTTCTTCTTTATTGAAAAAAATTGAAGCTAGCCCTGACGATATAAATTTAATGATTGCAAGACCTTCTCAAGAGGAAGAATTATATAGTTTTGCATCTAAACCACAAATGTTTCAATGTTCTCAATCAGAATCATTCAAAAAACAAGTGGAAATATTGAACAACAAACGAGATAAATTATTGTCAAACTAACAAAAAAACAAAAAATGGATAAAGTAAACATTGGACTTTTAGGTGTAATTCTTATTATTACATCATTAGGTGTATATCAAACTAATTCTTTAAAAGCAGAGATTGAAACTTTAAAAACAGACCTGAATGCAAAGTTAACTACATACAATGCTACCAATAAAAGTGATGTAACTTCACCTAACAATACTATTCAAAACAATTCGAATCAAAATATTAACAACAATTTACCTTCTACAGAAACTGTTAAAAAAGGACCCGTTACAAACATAAAATTTACTGAAGAAGTTCACAATTATGGAAATGTAGAGGTGGAAAGTGAAAACTTACATTCATTTAGTTTTACAAATACTGGTTCAGAGCCATTGATTATCAATAATGCTAAAGGCTCTTGTGGATGTACAGTTCCAAATTGGCCAAAAGATCCAATTTTACCCGGACAAAGTGGAAACATTGATGTAAAATTTACACCTAATGCTGGACAAGAAGGTCAAGAAATAGAAAAAGTAGTTACTGTAACTGCTAATACTAACCCTGAAAACACAATGGTAAGAATTAAAGCAAATGTTATTGCAAAGTAGATTTTTAATAGCAAAATATATTTTAAAAGCCAACACAATTCTATTTGTATTGGCTTTTTTTCTATTTCCCAAAAGTATATCAAGTCAATGTATTCCCAATGATATTCCATTCAAAAGTGGAGAACAATTGAATTATGATGCTTATTACAATCTCAAAAATATTTGGGTACCTGCTGGAAAAGTTAGATTTGAAGTATCTGATAGTATTTATAATAATAAATCATGTTTCTATTTGCAAGGAAAAGCAAAGTCTCTTAAAAATTATGATAATTTCTTCAAGGTAAGAGATAAATATGCTTCTGTTGTGGAAAAAAAAACGCTCGAACCTCAGAGATTTGAGAGAGACATTCTTGAAGGTGGATTTAGTTTGTATTACCACTATTTTTTTGACAATATATTGAAATTAGCTAAAGTAATAGAAAGTAAAACAGACACCACCAAACATAAAACGTTTGATTTTCCTTCTTGTACTTTTGATGTGATTTCAGCAGTGTATTATGCTCGAACACTCAATTTTGATCGATTAAAAGTGGGTGACACAATAGTCATTCCCTTAATGCTCGACAAACAAATTTATAACAATGTATATGTGAGGTATACAGGAAAAGACCGTATCAAAGACAAAAATGATGTTTATTACAACTGTATCAAATTCAGACCGATGTTGATTGAAGGGACTATTTTTCAAGAAGGAGAGTTTATGGAAGTTTATGTAACAGACGACAGAAACCACATTCCGATCTATGTAGAAGCAGAAATTTTAGTAGGTTCCGTAAAAGCTTATCTCACCTCCTACAAAAACGTAAAGTATCCAGTTACTTCGAGGATTAATTGATTTTTTAACGTCATTTTGAAAATTTCACCACAAAGGCACAGAGGACGAAGAGTTCTTATTGCAAAAAAAATTATTCCATTTGTCATATCGACTGAAATACAAAACGATAGCGAAAGTATGTAACGGAGATATCTAGTTTGGTTAAGACTTTCAACATTCTACTCAAAAAAGATATCGTGTTTCCTAATAAATCTCCTTCAATGGAATTCTAACGATAATTTCAGTTCCTGAAGGATTTTCGTGGTCGATGATTTCAAAAGATTTGTAATCCAAATCACTTCCGAGCATGGCTAGTCTTTCCTGAGTCAAAATAAGTGCAGTAGACTTATGATAAGAAGATTTTTGATGCCTAACTTCTCCGGCCGCTTTTCTGCCTCTGCCGTTGTCTAAAACGCTACATTCGATATAAGTATCGAATTTTTGGAATGAAACCACAATTTTACCTTTATAATCTATTTCTTTCAAACCATGAACAATTGCATTTTCCACAAAAGGTTGTAGCATCAAAGGTGGAATACCATATACTTCAGTATTGATATTATCTGAAATTATAAACTCAAAATCAAATGAGGCTTCATTACTGAGTTGTTCTAAATTCAAATAACAATCCAAAGCATCTATTTCATCTTGAATAGCAATAAATGTATGTCTGCTATTTTCGAGAATCTTTCGCATGAGTTTACTAAACTTAGCAAGATAACAACGCGCTTCTTTGGTATCGTTTTGGGCAATCAAGGCTTGAACAGTATTCATCGCATTGAAAATGAAATGTGGATTCATTTGCAAACGCAACGTTTTTTGCTCTAGTTCGAGCATATTGCGCTCTAAATTCAATTTGTGACGTTCTTCCTGCAATCTCTTTTTATGTCTTCTAAAATATAATGCAATGACAATAGCAACTATACTTACTCCAAAGCCAATAAGTAAAGCAAAAAACCAAAAGGTTTGCCAATAAGGTGTTTCGATAAAAATACCAACTTTTAAATCATCAGACCATACACCATCTTCGTTTACTGCTTTAACTTCAAAAGTATATTTCCCAGGAGGCAAATTACTGTAAGTCGCAAAATTTCGAGTAACCAATGGTGACCATTCCTTTTCAAAACCTACCAATCGGTATTGAAATCTAGTTTTGTTAGGATTTATTAAATTGATGGCATTGAAATAAAAACTTAAATGATTTTGCTCGTATGTTAAATTTAATGACTCATTAATTGAAAACCAACTCGAAACAGATTGATTCAAATTTGTTTCTGTAATACTTTCGTAAAAAACACTGATGTCTTCAAAAAAGACTTTAGGCTTTACAGTATTAATAAAAGATTTGGATGATTTATAACAATTAAGACCATCTAAGGTTCCAATCCAAACATTTCCATTCTTGTCCAAAACAGCAGCATTCGAACAAGTTTCTCCACCTAAAAACCCTTCATTTTTAGCGTAATGTTTAATAAAAGTGAGTTCATTTTGAGCATTCAACTGAATTTCGTCTATGCCAGAACCTGCTCCTGCCCATACACTTCCTTTTTTGTCAGACTTTACGAGATATACATTGTTATTGTTAAGCCCCTCTCCCACTCCAATTTTATTAAAGTTTACAAAAGGGTTATACAATTGAGCATAAAAAATGCCATTACCTTCGGTGGCAATCCATATTCTATAATGCTCATCAAAATCTATGGATTTAACAGGACTTTTAAGTACTTTTTTATCATTCTCAGAAATGTAAACATTATCATCTAAAATATAACCAATATATCCTCCTTGTGAACCAAACCAAACTCTATTAGTAGAATCCACTTTGATACAATTGATTCGTTCGTCCAATAATCCAGAATATTCTGTAAAATCTTTTATTGTATAAAACAATTCACTATTTTTAATTTGATAAGTGATTTTGGAAATGCCGCTTACAGTAGCAATCCACAAATTACTATCTTTATCCATCGTAATTTCCCGAATCCAATTATCTGCCAAACCTTGATCCCCAGTAATATTATGAAATTTTCCATCCAAATAATAATACATTCCATTGCCTTCCGTTCCCACCCATAAAACTTGATTATAGTCTTCGTAAAGTGCTTTAGATTTAACATCTTTAAAGCCATTTTCGGAATTGAACAAAGTAATAGAATCATTTTTTAATTTTGCGATGCCATTTCCACTTGTAGCCACCCAAATTGAGGAATCATAAGCTTTAGCAATAGCATAAAACATATTTCCTTTGAAACCTGATTTCTTATTGTAATGCTCAAAAATTGGATTAAACATTTTGTTTAATCCTCCACCTGAAGTGCCTATCCATATATTTCCCCATACATCTTGCGTGATGACTCTGATATGATTGGTGGAAAGACCATCATTGGTTGTAAAATAATTGTACGTTTCCAAATCCGATTTTATTCTCACTACACCATTATTGTGTGTCGCAAGCCAAATTTGCTTTTTTTGATCTACAAAAACGTGATTGATAATTTCTTTTTTACTTCCTACAACTTCCCATTTTTCGTTTTTATATACATTCAAACCACCTCCATAAGTTCCAACAAACAATTGTGCTCCAATGGATTGAATACTCCTGATTTTATTAGAAGTCAGACCTTGTTTTTTAGAATTATGTTGAAACGAACCATCCTCTTGAATAGTATATAATCCATCATCATTTCCTGCGTATAAAATTCCTTTTTCGTCCAAATGTAAACAACTTACATCAATATGAAGGATGTCATTTTCTTCAGAAAAAGAACTCCAACTACCATTATTTTGATAGAAAAGTCCAATATTAGTCGCTACCCAAATACGACCATTATTATCTTGAACAAAAGCAGATACAACACAACTTCTACCTTCAATGATTGATTCTTTTTGAAATTGAAGCCCATCATAAGTAAAAACACCTCTACCTGTACCTACCCAGATGACCTGTTTATTATCTTGAAAAAGTGCAAATATTTTATCGTCAGCAATGCCATTATTTTGATTAAAAACTTTGAAATTTTCTCCATCAAAAGAGCAAACTCCTCCGCCTTTAGTTCCTAGCCATAAACGATGATTGTGATCACTTAAAATAGCGTATATCTGAGATTGAGGCAAGCCTTCCTCAACAGAAAATTTTTGAAATTGACTAGTTTGCCCATAATCTATCTTTGTCACAAAAAATAAAATTAATGTAGCAACAAACTTTAAAAATATTTGGAATGTAATTTTCAATACTCTAAATTCAACAGCATAAAATTACAATATATATTTAGAGTTGAATTGACTTATTAAATATTCATTGGATAAAACTTATTAATAGTAACATATCAATTATTATGTGTCAAGTTTCACAAGGTTGTTGACTAAAGTCGACTAATTTTCATTCAAAGTTATTAATTTATTTTTAAATTCAAGTCTATAAAAATATATAACTATTAAAAATAGTAATCTCTGATTCGTTTGAATAGTAGTATTTCTAATCAATAAGTTTTAAGTTAATAAACTCTATATCTTCAATAATTTGTTTTTCAAAAATTTCAAATGTATTATGAAAAGCATTGATTAATGATTTTCTTCTAACATCTTCTCCATAGCCCCAGTACATCGCAACGAATGCATTCCCTTTTCCTTTGGAGTTGTAAGACTTTATTTCCTCAAAATCTTTATTATAAATAGTAATTTTTAATTCCAAACTAGTTTTTATATTGTTTATTGGAAATCCAACCAAAGAAGGCACACAAAGTGTCCAAATTGACAAAACAGAGAGTCCAAAACTTCGTTTTTGCTTAAAGGAAACTAACTCAAGATCAACACTTCCTAAATAGCTATTATCAATTTTATGATCATTTCCATAAACTTCTTTCGAAAACAATTTAATAATATCATACACTCTAATTTCGGGAACAAAAGTTGCTTTTGTTTTATAATATTCAGTGTTTTCAAGGTGGATTCCTCTATTAAATTCGTCATCCTCAATTACTAAATCAACAGTGTCAATATCAGTAGGCTCTGAAACTCTAATAGTAGCATTGTAATATCCAGAAACCTTTATGTTTCCATAGGATATTTTTTTACTTAAATTATCAAAATCGACTGTGGCTTCTAGAGCGGGCAACTGTGAAAAAGAATTATTTCAACGACTATCAAAGTCAATTTCTTGAACTGTTCTACAACTCGATTGAAAAGTTATAATAAAACCACTAGTAACTAATATATACTTCATTAAATTTGAATGGCACAAATATTTGATAAAAACGATAAAAGTTTAATGCTGCTAAATTAATTTATTTATAATAAATAGACTAAGAAAAACTTTAAAGCGTTAGTTTTAAATGAAAAACTACACTTTTTTATATAAGATTATCATAACTATGGTTATTGAAACTAAATAAGTTATTTTTGGAGTTCTCACTTAATATTAAATTGTAATAAAATTATGACTTGAAGAAAAAAGTATTATCTGCAATGTTGTATTCTTTATTTTTATTGAGTTTTATGTGTGCTTGTAAATATTTTCTCGACCACTGATTACTACAACAATTTGAATTTTACTGTCATCATTTGTCGAGTCATAAATAATCCGATATCCACGATATATTATTTCTCTCAAAAATGCCAAATTAGTATTTTGAAATTCAGGGACCATTCTTCCAGTAACTGAAATTTTACTATTTAACAAATCTTCTACATGAATGATTAAATCTTTGACAAATCTTCGAGCATACACTTCTGAATCTTGTGCAATAAATTGAAAAATACGCTCTAAATTATCTTCTGATTTGCGAGACCAAACTACTTTACTTTCCATTTATCAGCCTTATCTAACAATTCACTTGAAGTAGTAATATTATTATCTTCAATATCTTTTAATCCTGACAAAGTTTGTGCAGCAAGATTAATTTGATACATAATTTCTTCTAAAGTAGAAGTTTCAGGAAGAGTTTTAACTACTTCTAAGGCTGTTTGTTTGATAGATAATTGTCTCATGATTCTTTAAATTGTAAGTTTTATATAAAAATTACATTGTAATATAAACAAAGTTAATTATAAAAGTTTGTATTAAAAAATAAGTTGAAATCTTTTGCTATGGAAAAACGGCTATTCTTTCTAACTTACATGCAAAAAATAATAAATCAAATATCACTCATTTTTTTTATAGTCTCACTCTATAATCACAGTATCAATAGCCATATTGTAACCTCCAAAGAAACCTGTAGCATTAGTTCCTACAATGTTTCCTTCAGGATTTCCAGGAGCTGCAGGTGGATTTTGAACATCAGCATTTTGTGCCAAACTATTCCAATAATTATAATTTTGTTTGTCGATTTGCATCAATTCAATTCTAAGTGTGTCGTTTAAATACAATTCATTGGTAAACAATGGCGTTCCTGTTCTTATTCCATTATATAATACATCTGAAGAAATATATAAAGGGCTTGTTTTCTTACTGTTTTCAAATGCTCTGATTCTATAATAATTTTCAGCATTCTCATCATCAATCCAATAAACAAAACCTACAAAATCTCCTGCAAAGAAAGGACTTGTAACTTCTTGAATTTCTATAGTATCTATTTCTACATTTCCAGGAATAGAAGTTTCAGCAGTGATGGTTTCATTCCCCACTTCAATGGTTAGGTTGTACTTTTTGAAAGCTTGTCCAAGTAATAATGGATTGGTATATAAACCTTGAGTAGTTTCTGTCAGTGTAAAAACATTCCCATCCTCATCTTCGACTTTAACATTGGCTCCAGAAACTCCTTCCCCAACTTGATTGTCATAAAAACCAGATAATTTGGATAATTTCACATAATTATAATCTTGAATATTAGATACCATTCCATCAATGATGTAGGTTTCTTCAATTTCATTTAAGTCCAATTGAACGACCTTTTCGCAAGAAACACTCAAGAAACCAAGAGATAATATTGAGAAAATATATGCTGTTTTAAAATTTTTGATTTTCATATTTTTGGATATTAAAAGTTAAAACTATAAGTGATGGCTGGCACAATTTTAAACAATGCCAATTGTACTGCTTCAGATTGACCAGGATTGGTTTCACTCTCTCTAAAAGTTATAGAGAAAACATTTTCTCTTGCATAAGCATTGTAAACAGATACATTCCAGTTGCTTTGAAAACGCTTTTCTTTCTGAACTTCTTCTTTTGTAACAGGATCAATTACTGTTTTGAATTTTTTACCATAAAAAGTAACTCCCAAGTCCAATCTATGATAATTAGGCATTCTATAACCATTTCTTTCTGAATAGTAATAGTAAGTTGTTCCATCCATTTCGTACTTACCATTAGGAAAAGTAACAGCATCACCAGTATAATAAATCCAGGATGTCGATGCTTTGATTCTTTCAGAAAATGAATACATCAAAACCACACTGATATCATGAATTCTGTCTTGTCTTGCTGAAAACCATTCACCGTTGTTGATTTCTTTAAATTGTCTTTGAGATCTCGAAAGTGTATAACCTACCCAACCTGTCAAATCTCCTTTTTTCTTTCTGATTAAAAATTCTGTTCCAAATGCTCTTCCTTCTCCATACACCAAATCACCTTCAACTTGTGCATTGAAATTCAACTCTGCTCCTACTCTATAATCAATCAAATTATCGAGAGTTTTGTAATATCCTTCTACAGAAAATTCAAACATATTGTTTTTGAAATTTCTAAAGTAACCCAATGTAAATTGATCTGATATCTGAGGTTTGATATTATTGCTGCTTGGTAACCAAATATCTGTTGGAGAACCAGTAGTACTGTTGCTCAATAGGTGAACATATTGATTGTTTCTGGCATAAGACGCTTTAACAGAACTCACATCATTCAAAATGTAGTTGGTAGCCAACCTTGGTTCTATACCATGATACCATTTTACAACTTCACCTTTTTCAAAATTGAGCGTATTTATAACTTCGCCTACTTCATTATATTCAAAAACATCACCATTTCCTAATGCTGCATAGTTAGAATATCTTACCCCATAAACTACATTAAATAAAGGACTGATTTTAAATTCATCAGAAATATACGCTGCACCTTCAAAACCTATACTTTTTTGAACTTCAGAAGCCTGTAAAGGTGCATCATTGGTAACTTCAACCTCTCCAGGAGAAAAAGTGTGATGCACAGCATTAATACCAAATTTTATATTGTGTTTGTCATTTGCAAACCATTGAAAATCCTGTTTTAAGTTAAAATCTTGAATACTAGAACCAAAAGAAAAACCAGCCGCTCCAATATTGATTCTGTAATCATAATTACTATAAATAAAAGATGTATTAGAAAATAACTTACTATTGTAAATATGATTCCATCTTACAGTTCCAGTAGCATTTCCCCAATCAAAACCAAACTGATCTTGGAAACCAAATCTGTCTCTACCAAAGTAACCGCTTAAGAATATTCTATCTTTTTCAGAAACGGTATAATTGGCCTTTAAATTTAAGTCATAAAAATATAAAGTGGAGTTTTGAATATTTTCATCTGGTGCGAATGTTAAAAAAATATCTGCATAGGTTCTTCTTCCTGAAATCATAAAAGAACCTTTGTCTTTTACGATAGGAGCTTCAACTGTAAGTTTAGACGAAATAGTTCCAATTCCACCACTTACACTCAATCCTTTAGAATTTCCTTCTTTCATTTTGATATCCATTACAGAAGAAACTCTTCCACCATATTCAGCAGGCATACCTCCTTTCACTAAGTTGATATCTTTTAAAGCATCAGAATTAAAAACTGAGAAAAATCCTAATAAATGCGAAGCATTATAAACCAAAGCTCCATCTAAAAGAATTAAGTTTTGATCTGCTCCTCCTCCTCTAACAAAAAAACCAGAATTTCCTTCTCCTGCTGAACTAACACCTGGAAGAAGCGTTACCGTTTTTAGAATGTCTTTTTCTCCAAAAATCACTGGAATGGTTTCAATTTCTTTAGGGTCAAATTTGATGGTGCTGATTTCATTAGATTTGATGTTTTCATCGTCTTTTACTGCAGTTACTTTTACCTCCATCAATTCTGCACTTTCTGGTATTAACTCTTTATTGATTACTATATCTTTAGAAACTTCTATATTTTCATCAATAGTATTATATCCAACATATTTGTATATCAAAGTATAATTTCCAGCAGGGACGGTTAAAGAATAATATCCATATACATTTGTGGCAGAACCCACTCCAGGTAATTCTTTGATAAGAACATTCACACCTATTAAATCTTCTCCGTTCGTATTGTCTTTAACAGATCCACTAATAGTGAATTTTTCTTGGGCAATGTTTGATAATGAAAATAGCATTATCAATGTTAAAAATGTTGTTTTTAGCATATCGTTTTTATTATTACACAAAGGAAACAATATTGTGTCAAAAATGTTTCCTTAAATTCAAATAAAATTTTTTATAATACATTAACGGCTAAAAACTATTTTGAATGGATAGTTTTTCAAATACAAATTGCATGGTTATTAAATTAGCAATTATGTCAACTTATAAATTCGTAGTAATTTTCTTTGTCAATTACAACCTCTTTCGCTTCGTAATTTGAAGTAAAAGTTTTAGGCAATTTAATATTAATTTTTGCTTTCCATTTAAATTCAAATGCAGTTATTTGACCATCAATCTCTTCTACCCAATCAATTTCTTGTTGCTGAGTAGAACGCCAAAAATAAGTATTGGTATATACTTTTCCATACCTTAGTTTTTTAATCCTCTCAGCAATTAAAAAATTCTCCCACAATGCCTCTTTATCACTTCTCATTTCTAAAGAATTAAAATTTGAAATAACTGCATTTCTTAAACCTGTATCATAAAAATAAATTTTTCTACTGGATTTAATTTCGTTTCTTAAATTTCTACTAAATGGATTTAGTCTAAAAACGATATAGGCTTTTTCCAATAAATCAATATAATTACTTATCGTTTCTTTGTTAACATTTAACAATTGTGCCAATTCGTTATAGGAAACTTCATTCCCTATTTGTAAAGCCAATGCTTGGGTTAACTTTTGTAATACATCCGGTTTTTTTATCCCAGTAAGTGCTAAGACATCTTTATATAAATAACTATTCACTAAATTTTTTAAAACTTCTCTTTGTCTTTCTGGAAAATTTAATACATCTGGGTACATTCCAAATATTACATGATTTTCAAGTTGCTGATGAGCGTTTAAAAATCCATTTTGATTTACTAACTCTTCAAAAGAAATTGGATATAAATTAAATTCCCATTTACGGCCTGTCAAAGGCTCATTAATTTCATTATTCAAATCTAATGCTGATGAACCGCTTAATATTAATTGTACGTCAGGAAATTGATCTATAATAATTTTTGCAGTAATACCAATATTTTTAATCCTTTGCGCTTCATCGATAAATACTATTGTATTTTGACCTATCAGCCTTTTTAGAAACGCTGTATTAGGTAATTCTAATTGCTGTTGAACTGTAAAATCATCACCATCTAAAAATAAGTAAACTCCTTTTTTGTCAAGAATTTCCTTTATTAATGTTGATTTACCGACTTGTCTTGGTCCAATTAAAACAATCGCTTTACCTTTATTGAAACTTTCTTCTATGTCTTTCTTTATAAGTCGCTCCATTTTCATATCACAAAGGTAATATTTTTATTCAAAACAGCCAAATATTATGTTTTTTGGGGACACAATAGCCAAATATTATGTTTTTTGGACGATACAACAGTCGGATATGATACTTTCTAAAGATAATAATTCTGAAAATAGATTGATCAGACGAAAGACTTGAAGACAGAGAATGAAGATTGGTAGTGTTAAATATTACTCCAAAAAAAAGAGATTGCCACTTTTGGTGAACAATCTCTTTTAACTAACTCTAACTACTATTAACTAAATAAAAAAAACTAATTATGAAAAACTTAATCTTTAATACACTACAAAAGTAGATATTCTGATATGATAAGACCAACTAATAATTGTTAAATATCTCAATAATTCGACAGACTTAAAATATGCTTCTATAAAGTTTAAAAAATCTATTTTGAACATATACAAAATAAAAAAACCATCCACTAAATTAGTGAATGGCTATTATAAAAAATATTTTTCAATCTTTTCTTTTGTTAAATCGAGTTTTTCCCTAAAAGTAAAACAGGATTTTCGAGATAATTCTTAACTGTATTCAAAAATGCTGAACCAACTGCTCCATCCACCACTCTGTGGTCGCATGATAAAGTAACTTTCATTACATTTCCAGGAACTACTTGACCATTTTTCACAACTGGAATTTGTTGAATACCTCCCACTGCCAAAATACAAGCATCTGGTGGATTGATAATTGCTGTAAACTCATCTATACCAAACATTCCTAAATTAGAAATGGTAAATGTATTTCCTGCCCAATCTTCAGGTTGTAATTTCTTGGCTTTAGCTTTTTGTGCTAAATCTTTAACTTCTGCTCCAATTTGAGTAAGTGATTTTCCATCTGCAAAACGAATTACAGGAACCAAAAGGCCATCTGGAACAGCAACTGCTACTCCAATATGAACATGACTGTTGAATCTGATAAAATCTCTATGCCACCCTGAATTTACTGCAGGATG
>CAWUIK010000083.1:0-13127 GCA_963922585.1 uncultured Flavobacteriales bacterium
ACAACCTAAAAATAACCCTACGGGTCGCTATCGCTTATTTTTAGCCAAACCGTCAAACTATCTAAAACCGTTTTTTTTACGTTAAACAATAACCAACCGAATGTTAACAATTTAATATTACCCAAAAACCCATAACCACCTGTATTTCACCTCATTTATAGCGTTACAAAACAAATTTATAATGAAATTTATAAAAGGTAAAGACAGAAAACAAATTCCGATTTTTGTTTCCCTTTAGATGATGACTTTTTCTCTTATTAAAAAGTAGTTTTCAGATAAAAAAATTCTCCAATCAATATGGCTTAAAATCATCTTATTTTTATTAATAGTCTCTATTTTTGGTTCATTTCTTTCAATCAAGAAACTAAATAATAGTATCTTTGTAAAAGTATTTTATAAATAAATTATTATGTCTGTAAGAAACCTAGAACCAACTACCATTTGGAATCATTTTGAAGATTTAAACGCTGTACCGAGACCCTCTAAAAAAGAAAGACGTGTCATCGATTTTATGAAAGCTTTTGGAACAAATTTAGGTTTAGAAACTTACGAAGATCCTTGTGGAAATGTCATCATCAAAAAACCTGCTACAAAAGGAATGGAAAACAGACAAACGGTTATTCTTCAAGCGCACTTGGACATGGTGCATCAAAAAAATAACGATACTGAGTTTGATTTCGAAACTATGGGAATTCAAAGTTTTATTGATGGCGAATGGGTAAAAGCAAAAGGAACTACTCTTGGGGCTGACAATGGAATGGGTGTAGCAGGAGCAATGAGTATTTTATCATCTACTGATATTCCTCATCCTGCAATTGAAGCATTGTTTACTATAGATGAAGAAACAGGAATGACTGGTGCTTTTGAATTGGAACAAGGTATATTAGAAGGTACTATTTTATTGAATTTAGATACAGAAGATGACGATGAGTTTTCTATCGGTTGTGCTGGTGGAATTGACACCAATACATTGTACAATTTCGTTCCTCAATCACCAGAAAAAGATGCTATTGCTTATGAAATTACTGTGAAAGGTTTAAAAGGTGGACATTCGGGAATGGACATTCATTTGGAAAGAGGAAATGCCAATAAAATCATGAATAGATTGATGGCAGAAGGACAAGCATTTGGATTGCAAATAGCCGAAATCAATGGTGGAAGCTTGAGAAATGCCATTCCAAGAGAGTCTGTTGCTACTGTAGTAGTAATGGATGAAACATATCTTGAAGCATTTGACCTAGCTAAAGAAGAAATTTTGGAAGAATTTTCCATTTCAGATAGTAAATTGGTTATTGAAATCCAAAAAACGGAACTTCCAAAAGAAGTTATGAGTTGGGAAGATTCATTAAGAATTATTCAGTCTATTTACGCTGTACACAATGGGGTTTTTAGAATGAGTTCAGCCATCAAAGGTTTGGTGGAAACTTCGAGTTCACTGGCAAGAGTGATTGTTAAAGATGGCGAATTCAAAACGCAGTCATTACAAAGAAGTAGTGTAGAAAGCAGCAAATATGACATTGCCCATACTGTAGGAAGCGCATTTAGTTTAATGGGTTGTGAAGTTGAACATTCAGGATCTTACCCTGGATGGGCTCCTAATCCTAAGTCTCCTATTCTAGATGTGATGGTTAAGATGTATAAAAACAAATTCAATGAAGACCCAAAAGTAAAAGCTTGTCATGCAGGTTTGGAATGTGGTATTTTGAATGAACGTTACCCTGGATTGGATATGATTTCTTTTGGACCAACAATTAGAAATCCTCATTCTCCAGATGAAATGGTAAACATCGCTTCTGTTTCGAAGTTCTACCACTTTTTAATTGATGTTTTGGCAGAAACACCAACTAAATAAATTCTTGTAAAACCTTTATAACCAGATTTTTCCAGGGTTTAAAATTCCATTAGGGTCGAATAATTGCTTAATGGATTTCATCAGATTCAATTCTACTTCAGTAAAAGCAATGTTCATATAACTTTTTTGAACAAAACCAATTCCATGTTCGCCAGAAATTGTTCCGCCTAATGATACTGTCAATGCAAAAATCTCTCTGATTCCTTTAGGTAATTCATTTTTCCAAACCTCATCAGATAAATTTCCTTTGATTATGTTTATATGAAGGTTTCCATCTCCAGCATGCCCATAACATACAGATTTAAATCCGTATTTTTCGCCTATTTTCTTTACGCCTTCTAATAATTTTGGCAGTTCATATCTCGGCACAACAGTATCTTCTTCTTTGTAAACAGAGTTCGCTTTTACAGCCTCTCCTACTCTTCTTCTTAAAAACCAAAGCGCTTCTTTTTGAGCTTCACTATCAGCAAATAAAACCTCATCGGCATCATATTTTGCAACCACTTCAGAAATCACTTCGCAATCTCCATACAAAGCATCCAAATTACTTCCATCCACTTCTATCAACAAATGTGCGTTGTGGGTTTCTTTTAAATTTATGTTAGGAGGATTATCCACAAAACTCATGGTCCAATCTATCGCATCTCTTTCCATAAACTCCATTGCAGAAGGTGTAATTCCTGCATTAAAAATAGCAGCAACAGCCTCACAAGCTTTGGTTGCAGATGAAAAAGGCACAAGCATCAATAAATTATGTTTTGGTAAGGGCAACAACTTCAAAACTGCTTTGGTAATAATCCCCAAAGTTCCTTCACTTCCAATCATCAGTTGAGTGATGTTATAGCCTGTACTGTTTTTGAGTGTATTGGCTCCTGTATTGATAATTTCGCCATTCGGCAATACGACTTCTAAATTCAAAACAAAATCTTTGGTAACACCATATTTCACCGCTCTTGGTCCGCCAGAATTTTCAGCCAAATTACCCCCAATAGAACAAGTTCCTCTACTCGCTGGATCTGGGGCGTAATACAGACCTTTTTCTGCCACTGCATTTTGTAATTCCTGAGTGATAACAGCAGGCTGCGTTATAACCTGCATATTTTGTTCGTCAATTTTAAGGATGCTGTTCATTCTTTCCAATGAAAGCCCAATTCCTCCATTCACAGCAAGTGCTCCTCCACTCAAACCAGTTAACGCTCCAATAGGCGTAACAGGAATCAGATTTTGATTTGCAAACTTTAAAATCTCCGAAACCTGAACAGTATTTTTTGGTTTTACAACAACTGCAGGCGGAAAAATATAATCTTCTGTATGATCTTGGCCATACTTTTCTCTCACTTCTAGAACATCACTTATATTTTCTACACCAACTATTTGAGTGAGTTGAAACTTTAGTTCGCTTGATATCTCTTGCATATTCAGACAGAATTATTACTCAAATGTAATTAAGAAATATGGAAAATCGAAAACTCTATATAAAAAAAATCTCGCTTCAGAAGAATCCGAAGCGAGACAAAAACATTGCTAATGAAAGCAATTATTTAACTACCCCTGCTGCAAATGTACACCTTAATTCTATACTGAAATAAATTTTTCGTCTAACAATTGAAAAAAATCTACAAACTTAAGTTTATATTAGTTTAATGTTTATTTAACATTGAAATCAAACTGTATATCCTCAAAAACAATCCACTGATAAAGATACAAATGTTAATAAATTAAGGAGGAAACACTGATAAGGTAAAAGATATTAATGTAATTTTAGGGCAATTAAATTCTCTATAATTCATAAATGGCCGAAGAAAACGTTTCCTATACCGAAGATAATATTCGATCGCTCGATTGGAAGGAGCACATCAGAATGCGTCCTGGAATGTATATTGGAAAATTGGGTGATGGCGCTTCTCCAGATGATGGTATTTATATATTACTCAAAGAAGTGATGGACAACTCTATTGATGAGTTTGTAATGGGCAATGGCAGAAAAATAAACATCAAAATTCAAGATGGCTCAGTTTCTATTCGTGATTACGGAAGAGGAATTCCATTGGGAAAAGTAGTGGATGTAGTTTCCAAAATGAATACTGGAGGAAAGTACGACAGCAAAGCCTTCAAAAAATCTGTTGGTTTGAATGGTGTAGGTACAAAAGCTGTAAATGCTCTATCCAATTATTTCAAAGTTGAAAGTTACAGAGAAGGTCAAGCCAAAAAAGTGGAGTTTAATGCCGGAAATATTACCAAAGAATACGATTTAGAAGCAACTGAAAGAGAAAACGGAACTTATGTAATGTTCACTCCTGATCCTGCTATTTTTAAAAATTACCAATACAGAAGTAATTATATAGAAAAAATGCTTTGGAATTATTGTTACCTCAACAGAGGATTGACAATTAACTACAATAGCAAAAAATTCATTTCCAAAAACGGACTAAAAGACCTTCTTGAAAATAATATGGATGGTGATCCACTCTACCCTATTATTCATTTAGAGGGAGAAGATATTGAAGTTGCTTTTACACATACTAGAAGTTACGGTGAAGATTATTCTTCTTTTGTGAATGGACAGCATACTACACAAGGAGGAACGCATCTTACTGCTTTTAGAGAGTCTGTAGCAAAAGTCATCAAAGACTTTTATGGCAAATACGACCCTGTGGACATTCGCCAGTCAATTGTCGCTGCGGTGAGTATCAAAGTGATGGAACCTGTTTTTGAATCGCAAACTAAAACTAAATTAGGTTCTCAAGAAATTGAACCTGACGGAAAGTCTGTAAGAGCGTTTGTAATGGATTTCCTTAAGGAAAAACTTGACAATTTTTTACATAAAAATCCTCAAATTGCGGACACTCTTGAAAAAAAGATTAAACAATCTGAAAAGGAACGTAAAGAACTCTCTGGCATTAGAAAATTAGCAAGGGATAGAGCAAAGAAAGCCAATCTTCACAATAAAAAACTACGTGATTGCAAAGTTCATTTCAATGATTTGAAAGACGAAAGAAGAGAAAATTCGTCCATTTTTATAACTGAGGGTGATAGTGCAAGTGGATCAATTACAAAATCTAGAGATGTGGCAACTCAAGCGGTGTTTAGTTTGAGAGGTAAACCTTTAAACTCATTTGGACTTACCAAAAAAGTAGTATACGAAAACGAAGAATTTAATCTCATTCAAGCTGCATTAGATATCGAAGATGATATGGACAACCTTCGATACAACAAAGTAATTATTGCTACAGATGCCGATGTGGATGGAATGCATATTAGATTATTGTTGCTGACTTTTTTCCTGCAATTTTTTCCAGATTTGGTTAAGAAAGGTCATGTTTATATTCTACAAACACCACTTTTTAGAGTTCGTAACAAAAAAGAAACTAGATATTGCTATTCTGACGAAGAAAGAAGAACCGCTTTGGCTGAGTTAGGTAAAAATCCTGAAATTACTAGATTTAAAGGATTAGGTGAAATTTCACCTGATGAGTTTAAACATTTTATTGGAGAAGATATCAGGTTGGAACCTGTAATTTTGAGTAAAGAACAATCTATTGAGGAGATTTTGACTTTTTACATGGGAAAAAATACTCCCGACAGACAAAATTTCATTATAGATAATTTAAAGATTGAAGAAGAAGTTCCTGAAGAAATATAATCATGAGTAACGAGGAAGAAGAATATAACGAAGAGGAATTTGATCAAGAAGATTCATCATCAGAAAATGAAGATGGTGATACAATTGTTCGTCTTTCTGGGATGTATAAAGAATGGTTTTTGGATTACGCTTCTTATGTAATTCTTGAAAGAGCTGTTCCTGCACTGGAAGACGGTTTGAAACCCGTACAAAGAAGAATTCTTCATTCGCTTAGAGAATTAGATGATGGTAGATATAACAAAGTAGCCAATATCATTGGTAATACTATGAAATATCACCCACATGGAGATGCTTCTATTGGTGATGCAATGGTACAGATTGGGCAAAAAGATTTACTAATAGATTGTCAAGGAAACTGGGGAAATACACTCACAGGGGATGGAGCTGCTGCTCCTAGATATATAGAAGCAAGATTGACTAAGTTTGGTGCTCAAGTACTTTTCAATCCAAAAACCACAAAATGGATTAAATCTTATGACGGGAGAAATCTCGAACCTGTTCATTTACCTGTAAAATTCCCTTTATTATTAGCTCAAGGTGTTGAAGGAATTGCTGTTGGTTTAGCAACTAAAATTTTACCGCACAATTTCAATGAACTTATCGATGCTTCAATTGATTATTTAAGAGGTCGAAAAGTAGATATTTATCCAGATTTTCCTCATGGAGGAATGGCGGATTTTAGCAATTACAACGAAGGTGTAAGAGGTGGAAAAGTAAGAATAAGAGCCAATATTATTAAAGTCGATAACAAAACTTTAAAAATTGATGAAATTCCATATGGCACTACTACCGATACTTTGATTGATAGTATAGTAAAAGCTACCGAAAAGAATAAAATTAAAATCAAAAAAGTTGAGGATAATACCGCAGCTGAAGCAGAAATATTAATTCACCTAGCACCTGGGATCTCTCCTGACAAAACCATCGATGCACTCTATGCTTTTACATTATGTGAAGTAAGTATTTCGCCTAATGCTGTTACAATATACGACAACAAGCCTTTATTTGCAGGAGTTAATGATTTGTTGAAGCGCTCCACTGATAGAACAGTTGATTTATTAGAACAAGAACTAAGAATAAAACTTGGAGAGCTAGAAAATCAATGGCACTGGTCATCTTTGGAAAAAATATTTATCGAAGAAAGAATCTATCGTGATATTGAGGAAGAAGAAACTTGGGAAGGTGTAATTAGTGCAATTGATAAAGGTTTAAAGCCTTTTATAAAACATCTTAAAAAACCAGTTTTAGAAGAAGATATCGTAAGACTTACAGAAATAAAAATTAAAAGAATTTCAAAATTTGATAGTTTCAAAGCTGATGAAATTATTGCTAAAATTGAAGCACAAATCAAGGAAGTGCAATATCATTTAGATAATTTAATTCAATATGCGGTTGATTACTTCAAAGATTTAAAAGATAATTACGGTGCTGGTCGAGAAAGAAAAACTGAGATTAGGACTTTTGATAATATCAATGCATCTAAGGTAATTATTTCCAACAAAAAGCTTTACGTAGATTTTGCCGAAGGATTTATTGGACATTCTATGCGTGGTGGTGATTATATTTCAGAATGTAGTGAAATTGATGACATCATCATCTTCTTTGAAACAGGAAAAATGATTGTGACCAAAATTGCTGACAAAAAATTTGTAGGAAAAGGAATTATTCATGCAAGTGTATGGAGAAAAGGAGATAAAAGAACTATTTACCATTTAATTTATGAAGATGGTAAAGACAAGATTTCATACATGAAGCGTTTCAATGTAAGTTCTATTACTAGGGACACCGAATACGATTTAACTGCTGGAAACAAAGGCTCAAAAGTGCATTATTTTTCTGCAAATCCAAACGGAAGAAAAGAAGTAGTTACTGTTAAACTTCGTCCTAGACCACATTTGAAAAAAGTTACTTTCAACATCGATTTTGAAGAGGTTTTAATTAAAGGAAGGGCTTCAAAAGGAAATAGAGTTACCAAAGAAATCATTTCAAAAGTAGAACAAAAAGAAACTGGAGGAAGCACTCTAGCTGCTCGTAAAGTTTGGTGGGATGATATCGTGAGAAGATTAAATGACGAAGGAAGAGGTAAATATTTAGGTCAATTCAAAGGAGAGGATAAAATTCTATCATTGCATCAATCGGGAGTTTATAAACTTTCTGGGTTTGAACTTTCTACCAAATTTGATGATGATATGATTCACATCGAAAAATGGGAAGAGAATAGACCTGTTGCTTGTGTATATTTCCACCCTGAAAAAGATATTTATTTTGTAAAACGTTTTCTTGTAGAACCATCGAGTAAAAAAGTAAGTTTTATTCCAGATGAAGACGGCTGTCAACTTATAGTTGCTTCTGCGCAATACATGCCCAAAATCAATATTGAATTCAACAAACGCTTGAAGGAAACCAAAAATCTTCCCGACAAAATTATAGAACTTAACGATTTTATTGATGTAAAAGGTCTTAAGGCTCAAGGAAATCAATTAACGAAACTCAAAGTTAAAGAAATTACGCTTTTACCGACTCAAGAAGGTGAAGAATGGCCAGAGTCCTCCAACGTTGAAACTTCGGAGGAAAATGAGTCATCCTTCGCTGAAGTTTTGGATGAGAACAACGAAGAGTCCACTTACGCTAAAGCTTCGGTGGAGAATCAGAACGAAAATAAGGAGTCTGAAGAAAAGGAATTAGATGTGAAAGATAAAGAGGATTCAATTCCGCCAATTCAAGATGAAAAACCTTTAGAAGTGGAATGGGAAATTACGCCTAAGAAACCTGAAGAAAAAAAGGAGGTGGAGGAACCTAAACAAGATACCAACCCAAAAAAGAAAAGTAATCCTATTAAAAAGGACACAGATAAAGACGATGGACAGATAACTTTATTTTAATATTAATTCAACTTCAAAAACTTCGCTCCATTATACAACTGATTTGAAAAGGCTTTAGTTTCTTTGGTTGTGTATTTGTAAAAACCTTTTTTGCGCCACTGATACATCAGTAATTCCTCCTTTTTGGAAATCTGCCCATCGAGTATCATTCCCATTAAATTTATTTTTGAAAAACCATCAATGGTATGTGGATCAGCATTTTCCATTCTTTCTATAAAGTTCTTATCATATTTATGATTTGGATCAGGTGTAATTCCAAACTCATTTAATAAACTAACGGCAAGTATATAGTGATTAGAATGGAATTTCCTCTTGGTTATCGCCACAAAATCCAACATATAATATAGGTTTTCTTTAAATTCTGGATTGTCTTTCTGTGATTCGTATAATTGTTTAGAAAAACTTAAAATTGAAGCACTTGCATTAATTCTAATTCTTGTCTCTCGATAAACAAATCTAGCAGCATAAGCATTCCAAAAAGCATAAACAGGAATACCCACCAAATCTACAAAAAACCTCAATGCAACTCTTCCCAATAATTTCTTTACCAATAATTTGAATAAAAAATTAGTTGCTGCTGCTTTTGCTAAATTTACAACTGTAAAAAGTGTGATTTTCCACTTACTCAATCCTGTATATGGATCAATCCCAATCTTTGTTTGCTCTTTTACACTTTTTTCTAAACCAACTGCAATCAATGATTGAATATTAATGTTGTAAAACGGATCTTCTTTATCTGGAAAATCACTTACATAAGCAATTTTCTTAACCG
Organism: uncultured Flavobacteriales bacterium; assembly: GCA_963922585.1. Taxonomy (GTDB): domain Bacteria; phylum Bacteroidota; class Bacteroidia; order Flavobacteriales_D; family Parvicellaceae; genus Parvicella. Next base: position 9,150 of record CAWUIK010000083.1, read on the forward strand.
TTTGAATATTATTAAAAGTTAAATATACAATTTCAATCAAAAGCAAAACCATACTGTAAACCAAAAATGAAATTTCAATAGGATAAGTTTCATCTAAAATTGGTATCCAAACATCAGTAACAGGAAATAATTGACTTCCCCAAATGTAGTAAGGCACAAATAGCACTATTACTGCCATGGCACCAGCCAATGCTGCTTTTGTTAGAGCAGACCTTTGAATATGATTTAGTTTTTCAACTAAATCTTCATTAGCATTGGAATTAGAATTAATAGCTTCTTCTCCACCTTTCTTTTGTGGTCTTTCTATTAACTTTTTGTATAAGTATCTTTCAAGGGGATTTTTGAATTTCACAATACAATTAAACTAAGTTGACACCTGTATAATTATGAGGCGTTATTTTCTTTAATTCTATTTTGATAACATCACTTACGTTCAATGTTTCTATAAAATTTTGGATACTTGTAGCATTGATCCCCTCGTTGGTTCTCGTTAACGCTTTTAGAGCTTCGTAGGGCTGAGGATAACCTTCACGTCTCAAAACAGTTTGAATAGCTTCTGCAACTACTGCCCAATTGGCTTCCAAATCTTTCTCGAATTGAGATTCATTCAACAATAATTTTCCAAGACCTTTTTCCAAAGAAGCAAAAGCAATGGCAATGTGTCCAAAAGGAACGCCAACATTTCTAAGCACCGTGCTGTCTGTCAAATCTCTTTGTAATCTCGAAACAGGAAGTTTTGAGGATAAGTGCTCTAAAATGGCATTCGCAATACCTAAATTTCCTTCACTATTTTCAAAATCTATTGGATTTACTTTGTGAGGCATTGCTGATGAGCCAATTTCACCTTCTTTGATTTTTTGTTTGAAATATTCCATAGAAATATACGTCCAAATATCTCTATTTAAATCTATCAAAATAGTATTGATACGTTTCATAACATCAAAAAGTGCCGCCAAATTATCGTAATGTTCTATTTGAGTAGTTGTTTGAGAACGGTCTATATGTAACTTATCTTTCAAAAATGAATTGGCAAATTTCACCCAATCGTATTCTGGATAAGCTACGAAATGCGCGTTAAAATTACCAGTTGCCCCCCCAAATTTACCTGAATATGAAATTTGATGTAGTTGCTCTAATTGAATTTCAAGTCTTTCTGCAAAAACTTTAATTTCTTTTCCCAATTTTGTCGGTGAAGCAGGTTGTCCATGTGTTCTAGCCAGCATCGATACATTTTTCCAGTCTTGTGAAAATTGATTTAATATCGATATAATATTAGATAATTGAGGAACATAAAATTCATAAATAGCATCTTTTATCGATTTTGGAATGGCAGTATTATTAATGTCTTGAGAAGTAAGACCAAAGTGAACAAATTCTGTGTGATTTCCAATTTGTAATGCAGACATTTTTTCCTTGATAAAATATTCTACTGCTTTAACATCGTGATTGGTTGTCTTTTCAATTTCTTTAATCTTAATAGCATCTTCGGTAGAAAAGTTTTCATAAATCTTTCTCAAATCCGAAAAAACAGCGTGAGGAACATCTTTTAATTGTGGAAGAGGCAATTCGCAAAGTGCAATAAAATACTCAATTTCTACAAGAACTCTATATTTCATTAAAGCTTCTTCCGAAAAATAAATTGATAAAGAAGCACATTTACTTTGGTATCTTCCGTCTATTGGACTGATTGCTTTTAGGCTAAATTGATTGTCTGACATATATCTTAATAAATTAAGCCGCTAAAATTAAAAATTATTTTAAAGAAATATCTACTTTTGATGCTCAATCTAGATATTAATTATGCTTAATCATTTAAAAGATTTAAAATTAGGTTTCAAATCGTACTATGATGCTGTCCTTTTTATCAAAAAGCACAATATGTGGTATTACTTTTTGTTTCCAGTTTTGCTTTTTTTTGGAATTTATTATTTAGGATTTGTATTTCAAAACCTTAAAAGTGAAATCGTAATAAACGATACTGACCCAATTTATTTGAAATCTTGGTATTATTTCCTCAGGAGTTTGTATGCACTTTTGGCTGTGGTGATGTTGAGTTTTATGAGATATGTATTAATCATCATTATCTCTCCAATTCTTTCAGTTGTTTCAGAAAGAGTAGAAAGGATTCTTACAGGGAACAAATACAAATTCAATTTAAAGCAATTGATAAAAGATGTGAAAAGAACTATGAATCTTGCCATTCGAAATATATTTTGGGAATTGGGTATCGTTTATTCTTTTGTTATTGCGTTTTACATACTTTCCTGGTTATTTGGAATTTCAGATAACATTTACGCATTTGTAACTGCCACTTTTTCAATGTTTGTAGGGTTTTATTATTACGGTTTTGGATTCATTGATTACCTCAACGAAAGACAAAGACTCTCCATTGATGAAAGTGTTGTTTTCGTAAGAAAACATAAAGGATTTGCCATTGCATTAGGAAGCGTATTTACTTTGATATTTGTTTATAGTAATAATTTTTTCAACGAAATTCGAGAAGATGTAAATGACGGTTGGATTTTGTTTTTAGTGATTATCGCATCTTTAATACTTGCCATGATTCCTATAGTCACCATGGTTGCTGCAACTCTTGGAGTTCACGAATTGGTGGACCTTAGTAAAAACCCATATGCAGTTAAGGAGCCTATTACTCCAAAACAAAACAATACCTCAACTATAGAAACAATAACAAATGAAAAAGATGAAGACCAAAAATTGGAATGAATATTGTCATTTTTTTATGAATCTTATCACAAATTTTAGGATTTAAAAGGACAATAATTTATATTTGTTAAAATAAATTTAAGAAATTTACTATATTTAAATAAAACACATTCATTGAATATGAGAATTAACATACTAACTCTGCTTCTAATTTTCACAACTAGTTTAAGTTATGCTCAATTGGATACTACAAAAAATATCCTAGACAAAGCTAAAATTCAATTTAAACTTTCTGAAGCTAAAACAAAATACTACGGTTATAATTTTAGAGGTGCATTGAATATTTATCGAGAAGTTTTAGTTGCAGATAATAACATTGCTTTGGCTCATTATGGAGCAGCAGAATGTCAATTTGCTTTAAAAAACATTGATGCAGCTTTAAAACATGCAGATGAAGCTTTTGCTCTTAATCCTAAAGTTGATAAAGAATTTGATTTCTTATATGGAAACATTTTACAACAATTGGGAAAAATTGATGATGCTAAAAAGTACTTCGAACAATTTAAAACAACTATCAAAGACAACAAAGCTAAAATGGAAGATTATGAGATTGATAAACTCATTGCGCAATGTGATTTCGCTAAAGCCAACTTAGATAAAATCTCTGATGTAAAAATAACTAATGTTGGAAATGCTATAAATACACCATTTCCTGAATTTGCTCCCTGTATTTCTCTTGATGGAAAAACATTAGTATTTACTTCTAGAAGAAACGATACAAAAGGAGGAGGAATTGATGTGGATTATGACCATTTATACTATTCGGATGTTTATCAATCAACCTGGAATGATGAAGACAATGAATGGGATAAGGCAGAGCCTATACCTGGAAGAATCAACACAGAATATCATGACGGTGCCACTGGTTTTACTCCCGAAGGAGAACTCTTGATTTATAGAAATATCATCGGTGCTACTAGAAGTGGAGATATATATACTTCAAAAAGAAGCGAATCTTCAGGAAAATGGAGTGTACCAAAAGAAATGTTCTTGAGAGAAAAAATGAACAAAAAACTAAATTCCTCTTATTTCGAAAGTAGTGCTTCTATGACAGAGGATGGAGAATATTTGTATTTTGTAAGTGAACGTCCAGGTGGACAAGGTCAAGCAGATATATACTATATGAAAAAAGCCGGAAAAACATGGGCTGAACCAATCAATGTGGGTTCAAACATAAATACTGGATCTGATGAAAAATGTGTATTTATTCACCCAAACGGCAATATTTTATTCTTTTCAAGCAATGGATAC
>CAWUIK010000084.1:0-12946 GCA_963922585.1 uncultured Flavobacteriales bacterium
AATTCCATATTTCAATTCACTTGGTTCTGCTCTATTTGCTAGTGCTGGTATATTAGCCGCTATTGTCGGTTTTGCTTCTCAAAAAGCTTTCTCCAACATTATTGGAGGCGTTTTTATATTAATTTTCAAACCTTTTAGAGTTGGAGATGTGATTGAAGTTTCGAATAACAGAAAAGGATATGTAGAAGAAATAACTTTGAGACATTGTGTGATTAGAGATTACGAAAATCAAAGGGTGATTATTCCAAACAGTATCATTAGTGATGAAACCATCATAAACAGTAGCATAGAAGATGAAAAAATTAGAAAACATATTGTAATTAGTATTTCTTACGATTCTGATATTGAATTGGCCAAAAAAATCATGAGAGAACATATTGAAAAACATCCTTTATACCTCGATAATAGAAGCAAAGATGAAATCAATAACAATGAACCCAAAACAATCATTAGAGTGGTAAGTTTAAGCGATTTTTCAGTAGATTTAAAAGCATACGTTTGGACAGAAAACAGTGACAATGCTTTTATTTTGATGTGTGATGTTTTAGAATCTATTAAAAAAGATTTTGACAAAAAAGGAATTGAAATTCCCTTTCCATATCGTACAATTGTGATGAAAGAAAAAAAAGAAAATAATAAAACTATAGTAAAAGATGAAGATTGAAAATACAAGTGATGAACATTTTTTAAAAAAAGTAAGTATTTTCAAATATTCTGAAAATGAAGCTTCTAAAAATACTTTTGATGATATCAAAGATGTATCATTTGTCAATGAAAATAAAGACTGTATTCACTGGCTCAATATATATGGTTTTCAATTCGTTAATCAATTCAAACAAATTATAAAACAAAATAATCTTGATGACTTTTTGAATAATCTATTAACTGAAAAAGAAAGTAGAAATAAGGTAATCGAATTAGATGATTGTATATTTATGACAATAAACACCTTACATTACAATAAAAAGAAATTTTCTACTGAACAAATGATGTTTGTGGCTTCTTCCAATTTTGTGTGGAGTATACAAGAAAAACCCGGTGACTATTTTCAACATATAAGAGATAGAATAACTGAAAATAAAGGAATAGTTAGAAAGAAAAAAGCAGATTACCTTTTACACTTAATTATTGATGCCATCATTGATAATTACATAAATGCTTATGAAAAACTAACCCTAAAGTTAGATGAATTAAAAGACTTAGGAAAAGTAAAGCCAAACCTAGATTATGCAATGCAAATTGAGGAGAATAAACAAAATCTTTTTATATTAAAAAAAGCAATAAGTTCACTTCGAGAGGCCATAAGCAAATTGGAAAAGGTAGAATTAGAAAATTTTGAACCTCATTATTTTAGCGAACTGAAAGAGCAAGCCAATTTTTTGATAGACGATATCGATTTTGATCTTCAACAATTAGAAAGTAGTATCAACTTGATTTTCAACATGCAAAATCATAAGTTGAATGAAGTAATGAAAACCCTAACAATTCTTTCTGTAATATTTATACCACTAACCTTTCTGGCAGGGATTTATGGAATGAATTTCGAAAATATTCCTGAATTAAAATACAAATATGGATATTTCATTTTGCTTACAGTAATGGTATTCATAGGAATAGGTAGTTTACTTTACTTCAAAAGAAAAAAGTGGCTAGAATAAAATATATTACTATTTTTGGAATAAAATATCAATCTAACAATCAATTAAATATGAAAAACAAAAACCTTTTTTTAACTTCTATTTTAGCTACTTCATTGCTAATTTCATGTCAATCAAGCGAGAAATCTGAAAGTTCTAGTTCTGATGACAATAAAACTGAACAAACAGAAAATTCTACCAACGAGAACGCTGATGATATGTACAATATTTCAAGTTGGATTGAACATGAAAATATTGATGGAAAATACTCCATCAAACTTCCAGGAAAACCAGAGCACTCAAGTTTAGTTGAGCCAACTGCAGTAGGTGATATCACAATAGAATTGGATGTGTATGAAGAAAGCGCTACCAAAGTTTACCTTGTAGGTTATAATGATTATCCTTCTGGTATTTTTGACAATGTAACAGATGAAGAAAGAAATGAAGCATTAGATAACGCAATTGGAGGCAGCACTGGTGCTCTTGGTCTGGATTTAATAGAAGAAGAAACTGAACTTGAATTAGATGGTATTAAAGGAAAAATGGTTAAAGCCAAATCAAGCTCAAATTCATTCCATGCTCATTACAAAGTTTACCTTCACAAAAACAGACTTTATCAAGTGGCTATATTAAGAGACGGAAGTTATCCAGTTGGTGAAAAATCTGAGGCTTTCTTTAGTAGTTTCAAGATTATTCAGTAAAAAAATCTTATGTCGGGATGACAGGACTTGAACCTGCGGCCTCGCGCCCCCCAGACGCGCACTCTACCAACTGAGCTACATCCCGATATAGAAATTTTCAGTTTGCAAAACTACAATTTCAAACGTAACAATAATTAATTTCTTTGATTTTTTATTTTTAGCTTCGAGAATTACTAAACCTACCAAACATAAGTTAACTTTGATGCTTATTAGAAAACTATAACTCAATGGCAGAAAAAGACATCTTCTCAGAAATTCCACAACTCAATTATAAAGAGGAAAATGGAAATTTTAAAAATGCTGAAAGTTTTGATCAACTCTTAGTGGCGAGAAGAAGTTGCAGAGTTTATACAGAAGAATCCATACCGGAAGAAATTGTAAGAAAATGTTTATCATTGGCTGTGTTGGCCCCAAATTCATCCAATTTACAACCTTGGCAATTTTATTGGGTAAGAAGTACTGATAAAAAACAAAAAATTGTGGAAGCCTGTCTAAGTCAACCTGCTGCGGCAACTGCTCAAGAAATAATCGTTGCGGTTGCACATCCAGAAATGTGGAGAACTTCCAGAAAATTAATGCTAGAGTCTTTTGCTAACCAAAAAGATATTAAAGTTCCAAAATCAGCAATTAGTTACTACGAAAAATTAGTACCACTTGCCTACAATCAAGGTTTCTTAGGAATATTTGGACGAATCAAAAGTTGTGTACTTTTTTTTAGAGGAATCAAAAAACCTACACCTCGTGGTCCTGTATCTAAACAAGATATGAGAGTTTGGGCGCAAAAATCTACAGCTTTGGCTTGTCAACAATTGATGTTGGCTTTTAGAGCCAATGGATATGATACTTGTCCTATGGAAGGTATGGATGAAAAAAGGGTTCGAAAAGTAATTGATTTACCGAAAGGCTCGGAAGTTTGTATGATTATATCTGCTGGAAAAAGAGCCCCGAATGGTATTTATGGTCCAAGAATTCGTTTTGATGAAAAGTTATTTATACACGAAGTATAAATTTTAAGTATTTATTAATTTGTAGTTAATAGTTCCCCATCACAGTTAATGGGTTTATCTATTTTTGAATTAACATACTTAGATTTTTTTAAGTATTCTTTATTGGGATAGTAAATAAAGAAACAACTCCCCTCTTTGATTTTATCTACAATTCCTTCATACCCTTCTCTGGGAATGGCAGGACAACCATAACTTCTTCCTAATCTTCCATTAGACTTAATATAATCATGACTTACATAATCTGCTGCATGAATTACAACTCCTCTTTCCCTAGCTTTATCATTGAAAGGCTCCATTCCATCTAATTTAACACTCATATCGTGTTTGCCATTGTAAACCTCTCCGGTTTTGTAAAAACCTAAACTACTTTGATGACTATTTTCAATATTACTAAAATCTTTAGCAAACTCCTCACCCGTTTTCATTCCGTGTGCCACTAAACTTTTGTGTACTACTTTCCAAGTTTTGGTTTCAATTACAAACATTCTAAGTTCGTTACAACTTTTGGTCATGTCCACGATTGTAATGTAATCTTTATTTCTGAGTTTATTAGAATTTAGCATAGCGAAATAACCGTTCAATGCTAATTTATAAGGTTTGAAAAACAAATCTTTATCACCTAATTGAGTATAAGTTTCTTCTGCAAAATCACTTACATTGGCAAAAACAATATCCTCTTTTGATGTTATGCTTTTAGGAGGGTCAGAAATATTGGCTATGTTAAAAGAACATAGAAAAACGACTAACAATATTTGACCAACTTGTCTCAAAGCGTTGCGAAATTACGATTTATTTTGATGAATTCCAAATTTTACCAACTTTTAACATTTACTCGATTAATAGTGTTTAGGTTTCAATAAAACTTACTTAATGCTTTTTTTTGTTGATATATTTTAGATTATTTATTTTCCGTTTTAAAAATTTATTACTCAATTTGCAAATGAAAAAAATAAAAAAAATGAAAAATTTTATCCTATTTGCACTTATTTTCACATCCTTCAATATTAATGCTCAATTAAAAGAAGGTTCAGGCAAAAACATATTGCAAAGACCTCTTAAGAATATTAATTATATGTCTGCAAACAGTAGATTAGGATATGGATTAGGAACACCAACATTGAGTACCAAAAACAATTGGAATGTCAATCCTGGAGGAGTTATCATAGTTGGTTTAGGATATAATTTTGTCATAAAAAACAGTTGGGGATTTGACATACAAATCAATTATGAAACAGCAAGTTTTGAAATTAACAATGCTGGACCGACTTTCAAAACTGGATATTCTAGTACAGGTGCTGAATTGGGAATAAAGAAAATTTTCCCATCAAAACCAGATGATACATTTTTTATCAGAGCTGCTGCTGGATACAACTTTTTGAACATTGCAGATAAAAGTGGAAGTAATGATTTTTATAATTACAACTCTTCTTCTTCTGGGGCTAATATCTACGTTATGCCTGAGTTAGGGTATCAATTGAGATTAAAAAGTGGAAATCAAATTATTGATTTTTGTGCTCAATATAAATACAGTCTTTCTGATGTGGGTTCTACCTATATGGTGTTTACAGATAAAGGAAATAGTTTCGAAGAAAATACTGCTTTGATGTCAGGTAATTATTTTGGAATTTCTATCAGATACTCATACCTATTCAAAGGTTTTGAGAAAAAAGGAACAACTACAAGAATTGTAGACGAACTTTTTTAAAATTCTACTTTTAGAACTCTTTTTATCAATTTTTCATTTAGTTTTTGATCTGAAGCATCCAATATTAATGCATTTTGAAAAATACTGTTTTTATTTTGAAAGTCTTCAAAACCATCATTTTCACCAGTATATATCAATGTAAAATATCCTCCATTTTTACTAAATGTTTGGATTTTTAATTCTAAAACACCAAGATCAAGTTTTCCATCTGTAACAATTACTATATGATTATTGTAATCTGGCATTGATTCACCTGAGAAAAATATGCTATTCGCATCTAATTCAGCATTCTTTATCTTTCTAACTAATTGTGGTTGATTAATTTTCCTTATAATTTTCTTCTTGTTAATTATCGAAAATGGTTCTAATATCAATGGGTCATTTTTATTTTCATTCAAGATACAAATTGCATCATTAGTCCTTAATATTTCCAACATTCCCGTAAGTGCAAGCTGAGCATTGATTAATTTTTGTGCTTTCCACTCCTCTTCTTTTTCCATCGGTAAAAACATCACCTCAATTTGATTGGTAACATTATTAAATATTTTTGAAGCATTAGCAACCCAATCTTTTTCACTTAGCATTACCAAATTATCTAAGTAATAATTAGCAAATAATGAATCTTTGTAAAAAACTTTATGCTGAAAACAATTATAAGTATTAGGACCACATGTTTCTGATATCTCAGCAGTGAAATTCTGATTTCTGTAGATATTCTTTTGGGGATAAACATTACTTAATGCAATAAAACTTTCTCCTCCTTTGGCTTGATATCTAATTTGTTTTTCAGTCCAATTAGAATTAGTCAACAAATCTTCAACGGGAATGATTTCGTCTGGTACTCTTTTCCAAATAGAATCGTTGGTATTTGATGGAAATTCTTTCAAAGCATGAAAACCTAAAAAGTCTAATCCGTAACTTGATCCAACATCCAATTTGAGCATTAAACTGAAATAATATACACTGTCTTTTATTAAGGCTTCTTTCAAAGGCATACAAATCGTACTTCCTTTTTCATATTTATGAATATTTGTGCTTGTGGGCAACTTTTCATAATAAAACCAAGTGTCATAATCTTGCCCTTTTTGTTTGTGCAAAACCTCTTGATAAACATGATGTTTGTTGGTACTATATGCCTTAAAACTCAACATGCTATTTCCCATATAAGGTAATTGCTCTTTCCCATATTCACTTCTGTAAGCATTGCTGTCCGTTTGATGCAATCTTGGTTCAAAATTATTTACAGAATAAACAAAAGGTGCTACCATTCCCCCTGGTGTAACGTAAGATTCAGTAAAATATACTTTTTCAACTTTTTCTTCCAAACCACTATTGTAGAGTAAATTTCTGTTGTGATTAAAATAATCTGTTGGATTAGACAAATAAGCATATTGAACTATAGTATCATTCTCTGTTTCCTCAACTAATTTTACAGAAAGGTCATCAATAAAAAACACAACATTAAATACATTTTGATTATAAGTTGCATCTGCACCTGTAAGTTCATATTTTATTGATTCCTTTAGACTAAAAGTTTGACCTAACGACCCGAAATGAAAATATTGCTCTCCTCCATATGCTTCATAAACCATCGACATTGAAATCCAATTTGAACTTACTGAATTAAGAATAAAACATAGAATTGCCCGATCTATTTGATGCGTTTTATGATACCTTTGATGTGGAATTGATGTAGTAAAAAAAGCATTGAATTCTTGAAAAGTATATCCGGAAAATTTGTCTTTGGCTATTAAAAAAGAGACTTTATATTTTTGACCTGGTTTTAGAGGTTGCTTTAATTTTGTTGAAATAAAGTTATCATCAACTCTTGAAGATGAAACCTTAAAATTGAGTTGTACAACATTGTCTTGTTCAGCATACGAACTAACTCTTTGAATGGCATTTTTATTCAAATTGTTAAATACCCAAAAGCCTTCTTCCCATTGTATTTGGCTAGTCTCAGATTGATGATACATAATTTCATCAAAACTTCCATCTGTAACTAAATTTGGGTTCTGACCAATAAAGGACAATGTGTTGAGTAAATAAAATAAACAAAAATTAAATCTGAGCATTATTGGAAGTTTGCATTTTCACAGCAAAAATAAGACCTTATTTTCCTGCTTTACCTTTGGCTTCCTTTTTTTTCTTTTTTTCTAGTTTCTTTAGCTCTCTCTTGGATAATGATTCCTTTCCTTTTTCTGTTTTTGCTGGACGTGGAATTGGGTTTAACTTTCCAGATTCAATCTCTCTAAGAACTTTGGCTAAGGCATCGTCTTCTCCAAGTGGGTCAAACTCATGTTTGAGGGTTGCTCCGAATAATTTGACTACTCCTTGCCACCAAACTGCTTTCATACCTCCATTGTATTTATTGATGATTTCAAAAGATGTGAGTCCTGTTTCTTTGTGGATGATTTTCATCAAGCATGCACCACTATTGATAGATAAATCTGCTATTTCATCCCCAAATTCATCTTTTAAAAAAGAATTTACTTCTTTTATGTATTTCTTTTGATCTCTTTTGGAAGACATGGTTGCGAGGGAATCTTCAAATTCATTTAACATTGCAGATGCGAGCATGCCATAATCATACATTCTAAGCGCATAATATTTGGCTCTATCGTACCTTTTTTGAAATTCGATATCTATAGCCACAATATTAGCCTCTTCCAAAATATAAGATGGAATACTATCTGTTTCACCAATCAATGGCACAGGCCTTCTGCCTTGAGCTAATAAAACAAAAGAACTTAATAGAAATAATATGATTAATTGAAATTTCATTTACAATACTTATACGTTCAATTCTTTCAATTGTTATACCAAATTAATAATTATTTTGAAATTATTATTCAACATTAAAATTTAAATAGAAATTGGAAGCGCTTTGCAAAATAACTGATTAATGAATTACTTTGTATATCTAAAAATATAATTTATGAAAACAAAACATATAATACTTTTTATCACTTTCATCTTTTGTAATTTCTTCATTGCACAAACATTACAAATTGACTCTGAAAAAGCAATTGTAAATTATCATTTTGTAAAAGAAAAGGTAGAGGGCACTGTTTCTGGAATGAAAGCAAACATAACATTCAACACGAATGATTTGTCAAAATCTAAAATAGAAGGAACTGTAGATGTAAGCACTTTAACTTCTGGGAATGGATTGAGAGACAAACATTTGAAAAGTAAAAGTTATTTCGATGCTGACCAATACCCTACCCTAAAATTTGTAAGCGAAGAAATCAAAAAAAACGATGAAGGATTCCTCATGACAGGATATATTACCCTAAAAGACCAAAGAAAAAAAGTGACTATTCAATTCACTTATGAAAACAATGTTTTTACTGGAAAAAGTGAAATTTACACCAACGATTTTGATTTTTTTAATAAGAAAAAAAGGGAAGAAAGCCTTGTTTTACTTACCTTTATTGTACCTTTAATGGATTAAATAATAATTATTTGGTCAAATTTATTACATATCTTCTCCTATGTAGCTTGATTCTTAGTTGTAAGAAAAAAGATACTACGCTTCCTAATGCAATTATTGACAAACCCTTTGCTATGACTCATTATTTTTATGATGATATTGTGACCGTGAATGGAACTGTAACAGACGAAACGGGATTGAAAAGCGTAAAAATTGAATTAATATATCCTGATTCTAGACCAACAGGATTTTCTTATGAATTAAGTGTTTCTGGATTATCAGATGATTTCACCAAATCTTTCAGTTTGGATGATAAGCATTTACCTTCAGGAAATTACTACATCAAAGTTGCCGCAATTGACTTAGCAGGCAATAGAAAATCTGCATTCGCAGAAGTTACCTATACTGAATTGCCTTTGGCATTAGAGGACATATTTTTAGTGACCAAAAATGGAAACACCAACTATGATTTATTCCGAATTGATAGCACCAATAATTCTCAATTTGTTAGAAATTTTCAAGGTAATTTTCAAGATATGCTCGCCAATTCATATTGGGGTCAGTTGCTCTTTTCGGGAGGTTCTACTGGAAACCTTATCAATTATATCCCCTATATTGACGATGTAAATTTCGAAAAATCTCCGCAACCTACTTCAATGCCTTTTTTTGGAAAATTAAAGCAAGTCCAGTCAGACAAAAGAATGTATGTTTCTAGAGGTAACAATTCTGTGATTTCTTACGACAAAAATGGGCTTGTTCAGAATACTGTTCTTTTTCCTTCAATTTACCAGCCAGATGATATTGAAGAAAATGGAGACTTTTTATTGATTGAAGAAAAATCTCCAGCGCAAAACAATTTGAATGTTTATTTCAGAAGTACACATTCATTAAAGCATCAATTTCAAGTACAAGGTGATGTTGTGAAGATTTTACCTAGAAATAACAATGAAGTTTTTTTGATTGTGGGCGAAGGAAATTCCTTTCATCTTTATGTATATTATGTGAATGACAATTATACTTACGAACCAAGTACTATCAATTCGGGGGTTGTATATGACGCTTGTTTGGTGAATGAAAATGAAATATTTATCTGTCATAGTACTGGAATTTTGAAATATACTGCCAACAACAATTCTATGGGACCCATCAGTAGTTATGTAGGAGAGCAAATTGAATATGACCAACTCTTCGACAGAATTGTATTAAAAAATCAAAATGAAATTACATTTTTTAATCGATTTGGTAATCAAGGAACTAGTTATATTCATAATGACCTTATTGACAAATTTGTTTTGTTTTACAATAAATAATTTTGTTTATTTGTTCGCTCAAAAATGAATTTATGAAACTAATTTTAAAATCAGTTGCGGTCATTTTGATGGCTTTGTTAATTACAAATTGTGGTGGATCTCCCTCAGACGAAGAAAAGAAAGTAACCATAGATAGAATTCTGGAGGAATTTAATGATTGTGTAGTTGAAGCAGAAAGCAATCAAGAATGTAAACAATTTGTGGCAAGAGCTATTTGTGAATATAATGGTATCAAAGACTTTGTTCACAACGGAAGATATGTTGATTATCATGAGATTTACGAAATAGTTTCGGAAGAAGGAGACTGGGACTTTTTGGGTTTTGCTACCGACTTAGAAGTGATGAAAGAAGCTCAAAAACTAGCCAATGAAGATATTCCTGTGATTGCTATCAACACAGAAGATAAGCATAAATTCACTGTACTTATAATTAAAGGCGAACTTTCTAAATCTTCCAAGTGGGGAGGTGAAGTACCTATGTGTGCTGCTTTTTTCCCAACAAGTAGCAAAATGGAATCTTTTATCAATAAATCTGTAAACTATGCATGGAGCAAGCCTAGTGGTGTTGCTTTTTATGCAAGACAGTAACCTACTCGATTATTTTTTTTGTTTTTGATGTAATAACATCAAAAGCATTGGCAAAAAAATCAAATCACAAATCATTGCTACCAATAATGTGATGATAATAATGAGCGCATTCGTTGTGTTGAATGAAAATGAAGAGAAAAACAATGCACAAAAACTCAAAGACAATATGATTGATGTGGAAATTACAGGAAATGAAATCTGATTTACATTTTCCAAAATATCTTTGTCACTCACACCATTTTGCTGAGATTTGAGTCTTCCCAAGAAATAAATCGTATCATCGAGTGCTATTCCAAAACTTATGCTTAGCATCATTGCTATGGCAGGTGTGATATGTAAGTCTAAAAGAAACAATACAGATACACTTACAAATACTGGAAGCAAGTTAATCAACCAAGCAATAAAACTAATTCCAAAAGATTTAAATGTAAATCCCATAATGATACTGATAATGCCAATACTTATGAAAATACCATATATGATAGTTGTGCTAATATTTTGTGTGCTTTCATCTCTAGAAATTCCATCACCCATTATTTCATATTCCATATTTGTATTTGAAAATTTTTGATTCAAATAAACATGTATTTCATTCAACTGAACCATTCCAAAACTTGAAAAGATTTCTGGACCAAACAATTGTATTTTTACTGCATTATTTTTAGGGTCATATACTTGAAAAATGATATTGGAATCTATATTATCTCGAATTCTTTGTTTTCCCAAGGAAATTAGCGATGTATCTTCAGGAATTTTGTAAAATTCATTTTTTCCTTTATTGATGGTTCTGTTATAATTCTTTATGAAACTATTATAACTAGAAGCATAATTAAACCCAAACTTTTGAAGTAAATCTTTTTCTATGGTTTCCAACAAAATAATATTCTCATTACTTAAAACTGGGTTTTCTTTATCTTTAATGATCAATTCAACATTTCTTGTACCTTGAAAATCCCGGTTAAAAGATTGATATGCTTCATATAGTTCAGTATCCTTATCCAAATCGTCATAGATGATGTAATCTATATTCCAAAAGGAAAAAGTAGTAATCGTTGCTAAAGTGAAAAGCGAGACAAAAAAAATCAAAAGTTGTTTCTTTTTTTGAACCAAAAGTGAATGAACACGCAATTGAATAGATTTCATGTTAAACAATTGAATGTTTTTAAGAGGAATATATTGAAGTAAAATTGGTGAAATATACCATGCAGAAAACAAGGCGAATGCAATACTTAAAATTGCAATCAAACCAAAATCTACAATGGTTTTCACATCATTAAATAGGAATATAGAAAAACCTATTGCGGTGGTTAATGAGGTCATAATAAGCGCATATTTGATACTCTTTAATAAAAATTTGATGCGTTTAGCAACGTCTTCCTCATGTTCGTTTTCTTTGTAAATGTGCAAAATGTGATTTAAATCCGTTACAGAGAGAATAGCAATTAATGTAGGAATCACTGCTGTCATGATATTGAACTCTACATCCAAAATTTTGATAAAAATAATAGCAGCATTGACATTCAAAACTACCATAAAACCTATAAACAAAACAACATAAAAAGACTTAAAAAAAATCCAGAAAACCAAAATAATAATCACAAAACCAAATGCTGCTAGTCTGAAAATATCTTTCTCTACTCTTGATTTTATCTCATTGTCAAAAACAGTATTTCCAATTACACTAGCGTCTATAAAGCCATAAAAATGCGCAATGTTTTCAAATTCTTCAATTTTTTCTTGAGAAAATTGAAAATCGGATTTCATCGCAATAAAAACATTGCTCTTGTTCCATTTCTTATTTATAAAAACTGGCGTAATATCCTCAAATTCATTGATGTAATCTACATCTTCATTCGAAAGACTGTCATTATTCAAATTTACCAAAGGTTTGCTGTAAATTCCAGTCCCAACTTTCTTTGGAATTTTTATAGATGTAATTGAAAATGTGCTATCTACAAAATCTAATTTCGAAAGAGAATCAGTTAAAGATTTTAGGTTTTTAAGTCTTTCAAAATTTTGTAAATAATTTTTCTCATCTGAAAAAAGATGCAAAATGAGTATTTCATTGGTTGTTGAAAAATCAAATGTTTCGTGAGGGTCTTTATTTTCTTTAGAATACTTTTGTTTAAAAAGTTGTTTTATATCATTTTGAATCGGAATTTGAGGGAGAAAGTAAGAACCTATAATTACAATAGCCAAACTGAAGACAAACAGAATGAATTTTGAATATTTTTTTGATGTCTTTAGCATAAATATTATAGATGTATATCAAACAAATAAAGCGCAAATTAGTTTAAACAAAAAGATTTTCATTAAAGATATCTCCTCCGCAGCTGCGGAGGTCGATATGACTAGTCAACATCTTATTAATTTAACAATTAACAATTATTTCATACTTTCTGATTTCATATCTCCCATCTTTCATCAATCGAAGCAATAGCGAAGATTGAAACCATCTCCCATCTTTCATCAATCGAAGCAATAGCGAAGATTGAAACCATCTCTCCCATCTTACATCAATCGAAGCAATAGCGAAGATTGAAACTATCTCCCATCTTTCATC
>CAWUIK010000085.1:0-12649 GCA_963922585.1 uncultured Flavobacteriales bacterium
AGTAATGATATAGGTGGAAGTTATGCTTGGACTACAAGTAACGGCAATATTGTTTCTGGAGATAACACCAACTTGCTTACAGTGGGAGGTGCAGGAGATTACACTTTAACCATCACCAATAGTAATGGATGTGAAGATAATCAAACTTTTTCTGTGATGTCTGCACCTAATCCAATAGCAGATTTTACACCTTCTACTACTAATGGACAAGGTCCTTTAACAGTTGATTATACCAACAACTCTTCGGGCAACAACTTGGTTTACGATTGGAATTTTGGTGATGGAAACAATGCTACAGATTTTGAACCAAGCAATACCTTTGTTGAATTTGAAACTTTTACAACTACACTCATCGTTACAGATGAATTTGGATGTACAGATACTGCAAGTGTTTCAATTGTTGTAAACGGATTATTCCCTATTTCTATTCCAGATGGTTTTTCTCCAAATGGAGACAACACCAACGACAATTTCGTAATTGAAAACATAGACAAATACCCAAATAACTACTTCACGGTATTTAATAGATGGGGAAATATTGTGTATGAACAAGCAGGCTATTTAAATACTTGGAATGGAACGAGTATGGCAAAAGTAAAAGTAGGGGGCGAAGATTTGCCCACTGGAACCTATTTTTATATTCTTGATTTGGGAGAAGATTTTGAGGAAATGGAAAGAATTTACAAAGGATTTATTTATTTGAATAGATAGATTTCATTTTAACAAATAAATTTATTCAATTTTTTTTTATTCATATTTTAACATTTAAATGGTTCACAATAAATATTTTGTACCTTTATATTCGAATATGAATTTCAAATCAATCATATTATTAGGCTTTATGTTTTTGATTTTTGGCAGTATCCATAGCCAATCGCAAAAGCAACTGATACAATATGCTGACGAAAACTTCGAATTAGGAGATTTCTATGGCGCTAGCATATATTATCAAAAAGCGATGAAAATGGATAGTGCCAACATACATTTATTGTACAAATACGCTACATCATTAAGATATTACAACAATTACACAGATGCTGAATATTATTATTCTAAAATTGTAGATAAAGACAATGGTGGAAGAATCTATCAGGATGCTATTTTTTGGTTGGCAATGATGCAAAAAAACAATGCAGATTATAAAGAAGCATCAAAATCTTTTAAAAGAGCAAAGTCTCTGTACTCCAAAAATAAAAAAGAATACATTTACCTTAAATCTGTAAGAGAAATAGCCAGTTGCAATTGGGCGAACCGCTCTAAAAATGAAATGAATGCAGATTGTTCAGTTACTAATTTAGGAGATAAAATCAACACAACTCAAGCGGAATTTAGTGCATTTCAACAAGGTGAAAAATTGTATTTTAGTTCTTTAAGAGCTTCAAAAATTAGTGAGTCACTTGAAATTCTTACTCCACACGATTATAAAACTGCGATATACGAAGCAACATACAACGAAACTTGGGAAACCAAAAACAAAATAGATTCAAATATCAACAGTATTTTGAGTCACAACGCCAATGGATGTTTTAATACGAATGGAACCGTTTTTTATTTTACAAGATGTGATAGTTTGAACGCTTGCAAATTGTATGCTTCAAAATTTACTAGTGGAAAATGGAGCGCTCCTTCCCTTTTACCTGATAAAATTAACGACCCTTCAGCCACAAAAACAACGCAACCCAATATTGCTAAAATTGGAGGGAAAGAGTTTCTAATTTTCGTTTCCGACAGAAATGGTGGACAAGGAAATTTGGATATTTGGTTTGCTGAAATTTTAGATGGAGGCACTTTTGGGAAACCTCAAAATGCTGGTTCAAAAATCAACAGTCCTGATCCTGACATTACCCCTTTCTACCATCAAAAAGAAAATTTATTGTACTTTAGTTCTAGTTGGCACAATGGTTTTGGGGGGTTTGATGTTTTTAAATCGAAAGGTCCTTTGGAAAATCTGAGTGAACCCGAAAATTTACTACCTCCTATAAATACCCAGTGGAATGACTTTTATTTTACCATAGATAGTTCAAGTTCAGAGGGATTTCTTACTTCAAATAGGCTTGGCGTTTTTTACGAAAAAGGGCCCACTTGTTGCAATGATATTTGGAGTGTAAATATCGCAAAAGAAGAGTTGATTACTTCTGAAACGATAGAAACTTTAGACGACATTAATAAATATCTTCCTGTCACCTTATATTTTCATAATGACAGACCAGGACCTAGAAGTCTGGACACGACAGTTAATGATAATTATTTAACAACATACGAAAAGTACAAAGCACTTCAACAGACTTATAGAGATGAGTATAGCAAAGGATTGGAAGAAGAACAAAAAGAAGAGGCTATTTATGACATTGATGACTATTTCAAAAATTATGTAGATAAAGGAGTTGATGATTTGGAATTGTTTGCAAAACTTTTATTGATTGAATTAGAAAAAGGAGAAAAAATTGAAGTTACGATAAAAGGATTCGCTAGTCCTTTGGCCAAATCAGATTACAACGTAAATCTTACGAAAAGAAGAATTTCCACATTTGTAAATTATTTAAGGGCTTATGGAAATGGAGAATTCAATGATTATATTGACAAAACAGCAAAAAATGGAGGTTTTCTAACTTTTCTAAAAATTCCATTTGGAGAATATACTGCCAACCCCAATGTGAGTGACGATTATTACGACCAGAAAAACTCTATCTATAATAGAAAAGCAGCATTAGAAAGAAAGATAGAGATTCAATCGATTACTTATGCCGAAAAAGATGAAAACTATGCAGGTCTTACAGTTTCTGATGGTACTTTTGACTTTGGTAAAATCAAACAAGGTGAGAAGGTAAAACATACTTTTGTGATTGAAAATACAGGAAATATACCTCTTGAAATAGTAGATGTAGATCGTGGTTGCGAATGTAATCAAGTCAATTTCTCAAAAGAACCTATTCCTCCTGGAGAAAAAGGGTTCGTTGAAATCACTTTTGATGCTTCAGGACTTTCAGGAAAACAAGTAAAATCCATTACAGTTATTGGAAACTCCTTTCCAAAAACCAAGAGATTGGTAATAACTAGTGAGGTGTTCGATTAGAATCTAAATCTCAAGAATCCTGTACTGAAAGAAAGAGTAGGTCCATTTTGAGTGAAGAATGTCACAGCATCTCTAGATGCAATTCCACCTTCCCAAGAACCATTTCCAGCAATGAAAGTTACTCCCAAAGGAATCGAGAAATCATAGTTTCCACCTGTTACAAAACCTGCTGAAAACCTAATCCAAGGAATAGGTCTTATATCTCCCCCAAAACCGATGATTGCACCTTCTAAAATTGTAGGAGCTTCTTTTTCTACTGGCAATAACACATCTACACCTAATTGAGCAATTTTACCTATGGCAATGCTAGAACCCATTCTAAAAAGTGTTGGCAACTGCGTTTTAATTTCTTTTTTTCCATCCCATACAAAAAGCCCTTCATCTCCAGATAAATCTGTAAGTGTTTGTAAAACGTTATAATTATTTAAACCTTCTGATTCAGTATCAAATACCAAAGTATCTCTCATAGTGTAAACGTTTCCTGTCCACGTCATAGACCCAACATTTGTTAATGCAAATCCCACTTTTAATTTACTTTTGATTAAAAAATTTAATCCAAAATCAGCACCAAAACCTCTACCAACTGAGTTGGGTAAAGTTCCTGATTGAGAAGTTGAACTTGGATTGATTGCAGTTGCAGAACCATAATCAATATCAAAAAATGGAGTAATAGCAGAAAATGCTGAAAGCGTATTATTTTCACTTCTTACATCCACCATTGCAAAACCTTGAATGTATTTAACTCCAGCACCAGCATAAATTTCGATTACATCATCTTTTCCGAAAACTTTTCTTCCATAAGATAAATTATATTCTCTTGTCCAAGATGCAGAAATTCTACTTCCATTGATCAATTCTCCAATCATTTTAGGAACATTTGCAAAACCTCTTAGTACATTTTGAAGAGAATCTGCATCTTCCATGTCATAGTTGGCAATAACAGTTGTATCAAAAGTATCTGGATTTACATAAACTAAACTATCAAAATAATTGGATTGTCTTCCCATAAAAACTAATTCTGAAGCATTGTCCCCTAATCTTGAATACAAATTCATATTGTCATTCATTCTAAAGGCTATACCTCCAAATTTTTCTGAAGCAAAAGAAAAACCAAATGCTCCCATGTCAAAATTCAAAGCCAAACCAGAGTTTGCAAAATCCCTTCCTGCTTCTCTTTTTTGTTGTTGCGTCCAATTGGTAACTGTTTTTCCTTGAATTGAATTTTTAATTTCTTGCCTTAACTCTTCTTTAGAAAGTGCTTCGGAATGAAATGAAAAAGACATTTCTGAAAATCCCATTGTGATTTTCTTGTCTTCAAATTCCGATTCCCAACCTAAGTTGGCAGGATTAATTCCTACTGCTTGATAATCGGTAACAAAAGAAGTTGCACCACCTCTACCAGTAGAAGTAAATGAACTGATTTCATATTGCGCAAAAGCCATTGAACTTATTGAAAAAATGGCACAAAGAGTAAAAATTCTTTTCATAATGATTTTAATTAATATTCAAAAGTAAACTTTTTATTCAAAGATTAACATCTTTTCACAAATAATCTGGACAAATTCTATGCATCACTCTTGAAGGCCTACTGAGTTTGATGATATACTGAACAGCCAATTCAAACCCTCCTCTTCCTAGAGAAGCGGGTCTTAATGTAGATACATTAAAATCGTAATTCAACCCTACTTTCCATGAATCATAGTTGATTCCTAAAGTTACAAAAGTGGCGTCTTTATTTCTGTAAAATACTCCCAACCAAGCGGCTCTGTACATTCCCATAAAATCTGTAATCACATATCTTGCATTTGCTCCGATATTGAATTCTTTGTACTTCCCTTGGGTCATAAAAATCAAAGAAGGCAATACATCCCATTTCTCTGCAACTTCCCATTCAGCATTGGCGTGCACTACAAATCTCACATCTTGTTTGATAACATCATCATTGAAAAAACTTTGTTTGGGTTTTAAAATATTAAAAACACCAATCCCTCCTGATATGATTTTTCTCCTTTCTAAAACTTTAAAATAACCAACACCTATATTAGAATTCAAATACAAACGACTCGCTCTTGCAAAATTCTCATTATTACTCAAGGAAGCATCATATTGAAACCCATTGTATTGCACATCAAACTGAAGCGGATCATAAGTTAAAGACCTATTGGTCAATCCCAATTGAATTCCAAAAGAAAGATTTGAAAGGCTATCTTCACCCAAATGCAACATATACGCTCCAGAGGTATTTACTTGAAAAGTGTTGAACTGGCTATCCCCTGCTCTATCTTGATTGATTTGAAGTCCTCCTGAAAAGTTTTTTTGATTGAAAATATTTCTTGTATCTGCACTTAGTGCATAGGTTGTAAACGGAACTGTGACAGAAGCCCATTGATTTCTATGATTTCCATTAAATCTATAATCTCCATCAAATTGTCCTGTCATTGCAGGATTGAGATTGAGTGGCGACATATCCCAAAGCGAAAAATGAATATCCTGAGCATTCATTTTGAGAATACCCAAAGAAAAAAATACTATGAAATAAAATATTCTTACCACATATCAAATGTAGTAAAAGAAAATTAAAAAATCTTTGCTCAAATAGAAAAACTAAGAAATATAGGCTTCAATAGCATCAAAAATAAAATCCAAATCTTCATCACTAATGCAAAAAGGAGGAATCAAAACCAATACATTTCCTAACGGACGTAAAATAATTCCTTTTTCTAAAAAATAGGCATAAGCATCTTTACCTTTAGTGTTAAAATAAGATGTAGCTTCTTGAGTAGCAAGTTCTATGGCAAGAATAGCACCGATATGTCTTACAGCTCTGATGGAATGATTATTTTCTATTTTTAATTTGAATTTCAACAATTTCTTTTCGATTCGCTGTACTTCGTTGAGTGTATTTTCTTTTTCGAATAATTCTAAATTGGCAACTGCCAAAGCACAAGCCAAAGCATTTCCTGTATATGAATGTCCGTGTAAAAAAGTATGTTTGGGTTGGTCGCTATAAAATGCTTGATAAATTTTGTTTGTAACCACCGTTGCCCCCATAGCCATAAATCCTCCTGTGATTCCTTTGGACAAACAAATAATTTCTGGTTGTTCCGTCAAAAATTCACACGCAAACATTTTCCCTGTTCTTCCAAAACCTGTCATTACTTCATCTGCTATGGTAACCACATCATTTTGTTTGCATAATTTGATGATTTCTGAAAGCGCATTTGCATCGTGAGTAAGCATTCCTCCTGCACCTTGAATTAGAGGTTCAAAAATAAATCCTGCCACTTTTCTAGATTGGATAATCTTGGCAACTTTCTCCAAAACAAATTGAATATTTTCTTGAGTAGGCGCAGGAATGTATACTACATCAAAAAGTAGTTTCTCGAAAGGTTCATTAAAACCTCCCCTAGCAGTAACGCTCATACTACCAAATGTATCGCCATGATATCCATTTTCTAGCGCTATAAAAGTAGTTCTCTCTTTACCTAAATTGTGGTGAAACTGCAATGCCATTTTTAGCCCAACTTCTGTGGCAGTACTTCCATTGTCTGAGAAAAATACTTTAGAAAATTCAGCAGGTAATAATTTTAGTAATTTCTCTGAAAAAGTCACCGCTTTTTCATGGGTAAACCCACCAAAGGCAACATGCTCTAATTGTTGTGCCTGTTCATAAAGTGCATTTACAAGATAAGGATGTGAATGACCATGAATATTGACCCACCAACTCGAAAAAGCATCGATATATCGCTTTCCATTTTCATCAAAAACATAAGCTCCTTTTCCTTTTACTATAGGTACCACATTTGCGCCTTTCATTTGATCGAAAGGATGCCAAATATATTGTTGATCTTTCTTTTTCAAATTACTCATTTCAAAATACCTTTGAATTTTTGCGCTTGCTGATTCATAAATTTTTGGGTAATTCTATTAGTCCAATCTACATGACCTAAAATATTCACTCCCGAAATTTTAGTGATGATTTCTTCAGAAGCTTGATTTCTTTCTCCATTAATGATGATTCCCAAAATTTGAATTCCATTGGCATGAAGAATTTGGCAACTCATTAATGTATGATTGATACTTCCTAAATAATTCTTACTGACCAAAATTACTTTTGCTTCCAAATTTTTGATTAAGTCTATGATGCAATCTCCCTCGTCATTCAAAGGTACCATAACACCCCCTGCACCTTCGATAATGATTCTATTGGGTTTTGGACAAACAAAACTATCTAAAGAAATTTCAACATTATCAATTTTTGAACTTTCATGAGGTGACAAAGGTGATTTCAATTGATATTGCTCTTTATGACAAGTAATTTTATTTTGAGTATATGTTTTCACCTTTTTAGTATCAGAATCTTTCAAATCACCACTTTGGATGGGTTTCCAATAATCATACTGTAACGCTTTCACTAAAATTGCCGAAACAACTGTTTTCCCTATGTTTGTATCTACACCTGTTACAAATATTTTCATATATAAATTGTTATATTTTAATCTAATTCATTAATACTATTTACTAATTTAGTCAATAAACTTACCTCTTCGATCGTGTTGTAATCATGAAAACAAATTCTCAATCTTTCAGTTCCTTCTTTGACTGTTGGAGATAAAATCGCTTTTACAAAAACACCATTTTCCTGAAGATAATGCGCCACTTTTTGTGTCTTTTCATTCCCATGAATCAATACTCCCACGATATTTCCATAATCACCAGTTACAGTTTGAAAGTTGTGATTCAAATTATTTAAAAAATAAGACTTCAAAGACTGAGCATTTTGATTTCTGTTTAATACATTTTGTATGTTGCTTAACTGTTGTTGCATCAACGCTAATTTGTGAGGCGAAGGTGCTGTAGAATATATAAATGGTCTCGAAAAATTAATTAAATAGTTTTTTATTAATTCACTTCCTAAAACGGCAGCACCATCACATCCCATTGCTTTTCCGAATGTAACAACGATACTATCAACTATATTTTGAAAACCTAAATATTGAACCAAACCTATGCCTTGATTGCCAAACAAACCAAAAGTATGTGCTTCATCTACTACCAAATGAAATTCAAATTGAGACTTCAGTTTTCGTATTTTTTCAAAATCAGGACTATCACCATCCATTGAATATACACTTTCAATAGCGACAAAAATATTTTTGTCTTTATGCTTTTCTAATTTATTTTTTAAATCTTCATAATCATTATGAACAAAAGAAAAAGAATTGGCATAAGAAAGACGAATTCCATCTCTGATGCTAGCATGAACTAAATCATCGTATAAAATCACATCTCCTCTTTTGGGAATAGTGGAAAAAAAGCCAACATTAGCAGTATAACCAGATGAGAAAACTAAGGCACTTTCTACACAATTGTGTTGAGCTAATTGACTTTCAAATGCTTCTATCGCTTTATAATTTCCACTGATCAACCTTGAACCTCCGCTACCACTTGTTCTCGCACGGATAGTAGATTCGATTTTTGCCAAACCTAAATAGTCGTTGCTACAAAAATCAATAGCAAAAGAATGCGCTGATAATGTTCTCAGAGCACCCTTTTGTTTTCTGGCTTCCAGTTCTTTTGATATTCTTTCTTGCAAGTTCAATAGTGCAAAGATAATTTTTGATTATCTTCGTATCTATCATTTTTACATATTTATCTATGATTTTACAAAAAACATCCATAATAGCAGTTATTTTTTTCGCAAATTTATCTTTTGCCCAAACTGTAACTCCAGCAAAAGCAGTTAAATTAGGAACTATAGATATTCATCAACATGAAGAAGTTTGGAATGTAAATATTCAGAATATGGAGATGCCTTCTCCTGATGGAGATAGCGAAAAATCTATACTTTTGAGATTAAAAAATACTCAAACTGAAAAATATCCTAGAAATAATTCAACTTCTACTTTTGAAAAATCAAACACTAAATCTTTAGGAGATAGCGTATTTTCAAGTATTATGGGTTTTGAAGGAAATGCCTACAACAATAGAGTCCCCAATGACAATACAATTGCGATATCTAATGATGGAATTCTAATCTCTTGCAACAATAGTAGATTTCTTTTTTATGATACTGAAGCAGATACTTTAATGAAACTTGGTTTTCTCAATGATTTTATATCTAGTTATAATCTTACTGTAAGTAAATATGACCCCAAATTGACTTACGATCCCATAGAAGATAGATTCATTCTTGTTTTTTTGGCGGGTACCAATTATCAAATAAGTAAAATCCCAGTTGCTTTTTCCTCTTCCAACAACCCCATGGATCCTTGGCATGTTTATTTAGTTGAAGGTAATGCAATAGGCTCAAATCATTGGACAGATTATCCTGCTATAGCCCTGAATTATAATGACTTCTTTATTACTGGGAATTTATTAGAAAACAACACTTCCTGGCAAACAGGATTTAGTCAATCATTAATTTGGCAAATTGATAAATGGAGTGGATATAATGGTGACTCACTTTTGAACATGCAAATTTGGAGTGACATAAAAGAAAACAACGTGAACATTAGAAATATACACCCAGTAAAAAGTGCAAGAACATTGGGAGGTGAAAAACAGTATTTTCTGAGCAATAGGAACTTTGCTGCTGAAAGCGATACGGTTTATTTAATTTCGATAGACAACACTTTAAACAGTGGCATTGCACAAATGGAAGTAAGAAAACTAAGCAACCCCAATCATTATTTTATGGCTCCCAATGCGCAACAATCTATCGCAAAAGAACTGGCAACAAACGACAGTAGAGTGCTTGGAGCAATTATGGATGAAAATTGGATTCAATATGTGCATAATACTCTGGATACTGCTACTGGAACTTGCGCTGTTTATCATGGAATCATTGAAAATTATGAGGACCCCTCACCTACTTTGTCTGGAAAAATTATTTCAGATACAGTAATGGATTTGGGATATCCAAATATTGCTTCATCTTCAGAAAACATTAACGACAAAGAAGTCGTAATTGGTTTTAATTTCACATCACCAGTTGATACTAACGGAGTGGCTTGTGTTTATATGAATAATATTGAAGAATACAGTAATATCATAAAATTGAAAGTTGGAAACAGTCCCATAAGTGTATTGAGTGGAAACTTGGAAAGATGGGGGGATTATTTTGGTATTCAAAGAAAATTTGATGAACCTTGCTCTATTTGGATAGGCGGCATGTATGGGAAATCTATTGGAAATAATGGGACATGGATTTCTAAGGTAAATACTAAAGAAAATTGTTTTAATAACTTTGCAAGTGTTCCTATCAAAGAGACTCAAACGAAAGCGACTGTTTTCCCAAATCCTACTTCCAATATTGCAACAATTGAATTTGAAATAAAACAAAACGAACCTATTAAAATCAGTATTTGTGATTTAAATGGCAAAAACAACACGCTATTGTATAACGATTTAGTAAAGAAAGGTATGAACAGATTAACATTTAACTTAGATCACCTTTCAACAGGAATTTACATTATTCAAATACAAGGAGATAAAACTCAAATTACAAAAAAATTAATTGTAGAATAATGTCTTTAGGTACTTTTAGAAAAAATATAAACATAGGTTTGGAGGTAGAGGTGATTCAAAAACAGCATCAAAAATATGGCACTTTAACTGAAGGTGTAGTCAAAAAAATATTAACCAATGCTCCCCAACATCCTCATGGAATCAAAGTGATGCTAGAAGATGGTAAAGTAGGGAGAGTTAAAAATATCAAGTAATGAAAAAAGTAATTTTACTCACTTTTATTTCTTTAGTCGCTTCGATTTCATTGAAAGCTCAAAAAATATTTTCTGTTGATGCAGATTATAAAGCAGATATTAAAGTTTTTGTAGTAGATGCAGACTACAAAGCGGATTTATTAGTATATAAAGTAGATGCTGATTACAAAGCCAAAGACAATAAAGGTTTATGGTATTTTGTAGACGCTGATTATAAAGCAAAAAAGAAAATTTATTTCGTGGATGCTGACTATAAGGCAGACTTAAAAATTTACTTCGTAGATGCTGAGTATAAAGCAAAATGGAAAAAAACTGAAAAACAACATTTGATTTACTAATTTTGCTTCCAGAAAATGGAAAAAGAAGCGTCAAATAAAACAAAATACGGATGGTTGAAAAAAATCGGAATTGCTGGATTTTTGTTTTTCTTGTTTAAAGGAATTGGATGGTTGGCATTTTTTTATTTTGGTGCATCCTTTTTTAAAGGCTGTGGGTTTTGATAAGTTTCACAAAATCAATGTCCTCCAATTATGTTTATTTCGCTTACACCTTTTGATATCACTTTAATGTTTTTAACCTTAGCCGTATGCGTATTGAAATTCTGTAGTATTTCTTTAATATCGTAGTCAATATATTTAGAATTTGTTCCGTCAATTTCCAAATTACTATCATCTGGAAGTTCACTCAAAACTTTTGAGATTGCACCTTTATTAAAAAAGTTGACTTCTTCTGCTAAAATAAGCCTAATGCCATTTTCAATTTTTTCATCTTTGAAAGCATGAAACATATTTTTAAAACTTTTCTTAATTGCAAATCTATAATTAGAAAGAATAAACAAAATAGCCACCAACATCCCTACTCCGATGCCTTTGAGCAAATCAGTAAAAACCACTACAATAATTGTCAAAACGAAAGGTAAAAATTGATTCCATCCAAGTTTGTAAATCGAAACAAATAGAAATGGTTTTGCAAGTTTATAACCTATTAGAATCAATATGGCAGCTAAAGAAGCCAAAGGAATCATATTTAAAAAATTGGCAATGGTGATTACAGAAACAAACAATATAATTCCGTGAAGAATTGCAGACATTTTTGTTTTTCCTCCTGAATTTATATTAGCAGAACTTCTGACAATTACTTGAGTCATGGGCAAACCACCAAACAATCCAGAGATAATATTCCCTACTCCTTGAGCCTTTAATTCTTTATTGGTTGGAGTAATTCTTTTGTATGGATCCAACTTATCTGTTGCTTCAACAGATAATAGCGTTTCTAAACTCGCAATAATTGCAATTGTAAATGCAATTACGTATACATTAGGATTAGTTAAAGCGCTCCAATCCGGAAAAATAAATAGATTTTTAAAATCATTTACCGAAGAAATCACATCTAACTGAACCATGTGTTTACCTGTTAGTACTAAATCAGAATTAAAAAATCCAAAAAGGTAATTCATCAAAATACCAATTAACACTACAAATAAAGCCCCTGGTAAAAAGTTGAATAACTTTATTTTCTTCATCATTTTTGTATCAAAAAGGATTAGAATTGCTAGAGAAACAATGCTTATAATAATTGCACCCCAGTGAGATTGATAGAAGGCATACATTATTTCAGAAAAAGTATTGTGACCATCAGGTTGAACAAAAGCTTCATCACCAATAAAGTCTTCGTCATATCCAAAAGCATGAGGAATTTCTTTTAGAATAAGTATAATACCAATAGCAGCAAGCATTCCTTTAATAACCGCAGATGGAAAGTAATATCCTATGACTCCTGCTTTTAGAAAACCTGCAATGATTTGCAAAATCCCAGCTAAAACAACCGCTACCAAAAAATATTCAAAAGACCC
>CAWUIK010000086.1:0-12641 GCA_963922585.1 uncultured Flavobacteriales bacterium
TTGAACAAGCAGTTGCTGCTCCTAGAGATTTCGCTAAGTCCTCAACAATCCCCCAGTTTTCAGGTCCTTTTAGACCTCTTCCAGCAGAAACTACTAACTCTGCTTCTGGAAGCGGAACTCCAGCACCTTGAGATTTCATTTCTTTAACTTTGATTTTTGCTTCTCCTAAATCTGCATTGAATACTTCAACAGATGCAGTACCTCCAGTAGCTTCAGGTGCAAGTGCATTTGAAACTAGAGAAATAACTCTTTTGGCAGTATTTACTTTTACATTCGCAAATGCTTTACCAGAGTAAACATATGTTTTTACAACAAATCCATTACTTATGTCTGGTAGTGCTACTGCTCCAGAAATATGTCCAGCATTCATTCTTGCTGCAACTCTCGGTGCTACTGCTTTTCCTAATTGATCTTGAATCATTACTACAGTTTCTGCTCCAGTTGCTTCTGCTGCTGCGTGAATAAGTCTTGTTAACTGTTGTTCATTTTTACCATCAACAGATTTATTTACCAACACTTTTGATGCTCCATAATTTCCAAGTCCTGCCAACGCATCATCAGATGCATTACCGAAAGTGATTACTGTGGTAGTTCCTATTTTATTTCCATAACTAACGGCTTCGAAAGCTGCTTTCGAAAATTTTCCGTCTTTTGATTCTACAAATACTAATACTGACATAACTATATTGCTTTTGCTTCGTTGTGTAATGCTGCTACTAATTCGTCCATTTGATCTGCTGTAAAATATTTACATTCAGATTTTGCTGGTGGCAATTCATAAGAAACTACAGTGGTAGCATTTTCCACTGCAACTGCTGGAACTACCGTAAGTGGTTTTGTTCTTGCAGCCATAATTCCTCTCATGTTTGGAATTCTTTGTTCTGCCATTCCTTTTGCAGCGCTCAATACAAATGGAGTCGCTACTTCAATAATTTCTGACCCTCCAGGCACATCTCTTTCAATGGTTGCAGTATTTCCTGCTACTTCCATTTTTTGTGCAAGTGATACAAATGGCAAATCTAAAATTTCTGCAATCATTCCTGAAACTTGAGCCCCATTGAAATCAATGGTTTCTTTTCCAGTTAGAATTACGTCAAAACCTTTGTCTTTAGCGTATTCTGCTATTTGTTTTGATACAAAATAAGGATCAGTTGCAGGTGCGTCAATTCTTACAGCGTCATTTGCGCCTATTGCCAATGCTTTTCTGATAGTAGGCTCATCTGCTGCAGTACCAACTGTAATAGTGGTAACAGTTCCGCCATTCGCTTCAACCAATTCCAAAGCTCTAACCAATGCGTACCACTCGTCATAAGGGTTCACAATGTACTGAACTCCATTTTCATCAAACTTCGTATTGCCGTCTGTAAAGGCAATTTTCGATGTTGTGTCAGGAGCTTTACTAATACAAACTAATAATTTCATTATATGATTTTTTAAAATTAATTTTCCTTCTTGACAAAAATAGTCATTTAGATGATTCTCAAAGCAAAATTATATAAAAATTGTTATGCACGCATACTTTTTTTAAGATATAATTATGTTATGATTATTTTTTTCACTAAAATAGTTACTTTAGTTAACTTCAATTTAGTATTTTCGTGAAATGAGAATAACATCAACAATTATATTTTATTTAATATTCCTAAACTTTTGGGGGCAAAATAAAAAACCAATTACACACGAATCCTATAAAGAGTGGAGGTATCTTAGCGATAAATCTATTTCTTCTCTAGGAAATATCATTACAAGCAAATTGGTAAGTTATAGAGGCAATGATACTTTACTTATTCATAAGAAAGCCAACATCAACGAACCAATTATTATTGGTAGAGTGAAAAATCCACAAATAGATTTTAATGAAAAGTTTGTAGCTTTTAGCATTATAAATGATTACGATTCTATCAGAAAATTAAAAATCGATAAAGTCAACAAAAAAAAATGGCCTAAAGACACCTTGGGTATTTATTCCTTAGAAAGAGACACCCTTTACAAAATACCTCAAGTTGCTAAATACCAAATTGCCAAAGAAGGTGGAAGTTGGGTTTTGGTGATGAGAGATGAATCCTTCAAAATAAAAAAGGAAGAGGAAAAAGAAAAGAAAAAATGTATTTTACGAAAAAAGAAATCGGAACCCACTAAATTGAAAGACAAATCCAACGGAAGTGTGCTCACAATTTTTAACGTAAACAATTGGACTTCAGATGATATTGAAAATGTTTCTGATATTTCCATTAACAATTTTGGAAATAAATACGCTTATGTTCAAACGAATACCTTTAAAGATACACTAGACTCTGCACAATTGTTTGTATATGGGAATCCCGATTTACAACACATTTTTTCTGTTCATGGTGAGATAACCCAACCTACTTTTAGCAAATCTGGAGACCAAATAGCATTCAAAACCTCAACAGATACAGGGGAATACAAAAAATACCAATTGTATTTGTATGATTTTAATAAGAAAGAAATTCATTTAGTTTTGGATACCATTGGTGGAATATTAAAAGACTACCAATCTTTAGACAGCGAAAGTAAAATTTCTTTTTCTGATAATGGTCAAAGAATGTTTTATGACATCGGAATAAAGCCCATTAAACCTCCCAAAGACACTTTGACCGATGACGAAAAATATAAATTGGACATTTGGAGTTGGACGGATGGAAGAATTCAACCTCAACAACTACTAGGGGCCAAAAAAGATGCAAAAGGACTCATTGACGTAGTTTTTGATATACAATCTAGAAAAAATATTCCATTGGTTGATACCAATTTGCAGTCTTTGAGTTTTTCTAACCAAAAAAATGAAGATTTTGTATTGATGAGAGACCAACTCCCCTACCTCAAAGAGATGACATGGGATTATTGGTATTTTGATATATATAGTGTAAATATTAAAACGGGTGAAAAACAAAAAATATTAGATAAACTTCACGGCTCGAGTGCTTACCTATCCTCTAATGGAAAACACTTGGTGTATTTCGAATCGCAAGATTCTTCGTGGTATCACAAAAATTTGGAAACTAATATTGCTAAAAACTTAACTCAAAATATTGACGAGCATTTTTACAAAATGCATCATGATGTAGCTCAAAAAATAGGACCAGAAGGTAGCGTATATTGGCTGGAAGGAGAAGAAGTAATGGCTATAGAATCTCAACACGACATTTGGTTTTTTCCTCTTACCGAAAACGGAACTCCATACAGAATCACAAAAGGTAAAGAAAACAAAACAACATATACCTTATTGAAACTTGAAGAAGATGTAGATTTCTTAAGTTTAGAAAAAGGGATTTACATGAAAGGTATTGATAACAAAACCATGTCGGAAAACATTACATTGGTTAAAGGAAAAGAATCCCAAAATTTGATTCAAAAAGACGCCAAGTTTTTAGGAGTAACTAAAGCAAAAAATTCGGATGATATAATTTTCCAATACATGACTGTTGCTAAATCTCCTGAATTGTATCTATCGAATGTTTTATTCGAAAATGAAATCCAACTTACCAATTCCAATCCACAACAATCTCAATACAACTGGTGCACCGTAGAAATTATCAATTGGGTTGATTACAATGGAGATTCTATTTCAGGTTTACTTTACAAACCTGAAGATTTTGACGCTTCAAAAAAGTACCCCATGGTTGTCTATTTCTACGAAAGATACACAGATAGATTACATACCTATTACAGACCAAAACCCACTGCTTCTATAATATACGCTCCTGAATATGCAAGTAATGGTTATGTAGTTCTTATTCCAGATATAAAATATAAAATTGGAAAACCAGCACAAGGCGCTTACGATGCAATAATGAGCGGAACAGATTATTTAGTCCGCAATTTTAATTTTATAGACAGCACCAAAATGGGACTTCAAGGACAAAGTTGGGGAGGATACCAAACAGCTCAATTGATAACAATGACCACAAGATACAAATGTGCTATGGCTGGAGCACCCGTAAGCAACATGTTTAGTGCTTATGGCGGCATCAGATGGGGAAGCGGGTTAGCACGTACTTTTCAATATGAAACTGGGCAAAGTAGAATTGGAAAAACCATTTGGGAAGCACCAGAATTGTATATCGAAAATTCTCCTCTATTTCACTTGCCTAAAGTGCAAACACCTTTACTCATAATGCATAATGATGCAGATGGTGCTGTGCCATGGTATCAAGGAATAGAACTCTATAATGGTTTGCGAAGACTTCAAAAACCAACTTGGATGTTTAATTATAATGGAGATGATCATAATCTGATGAAAGATGCTAATCGTTTGGATTTAAGCATTAGAATGAAGCAATTTTTTGATTACTATCTTCAAGATAAACCTATACCTGATTGGATGGAAAATGGCATTCCTGCAACTGAAAAAGGGAAAAAGGATGGTTATTGATTGTTCGGAGTTTTCAACCTTCCTGAAGACTTCGGTTGATAAAAGGAAGTTCGAAGCTCTAGGTTTAGCAATGAAAATTTATAATAGGTTATTTTTTTGTCACATCGACTCATAGATAAAAACCAAATCGTCTTTACTTGTAGATATGTCTAAGTTTTTAAAACTAAATTTGAGCTTCTGAGGAAAATCTGGGAATTCGATATAACGATATACGATTTTAGATGCTAGACGCTAGACTTAAGACGCTAGATTTTTATGGGGCATTGAAAATGTGACTTTGTAAATAACACATTGGACGTTGGACATATGACATTGTAAAAAAAATCAAGTCTTACAGTATTTTGTCTTAAAATCTTTTGTCTTAAAAATTACAAGATTCATCCCAATATTCCTCAAACATTCTTATCTTCGTTAGATAAAAACTAAATATCATGAAGTATATATTTGTCTTCTTTTCTACTTTAATATTTTTTCAAAATTTTTCTCAAACACATCATTGTAGTACAGATGAAATGCATCAGGAATTGTATCACCAACATCCAGGAATTCATCAAAAGGTTATTGAAAACGCTAATTTTCTTCAAACTTTCACAGAGAACTATTGGAAAAACAAACCCTTTGATAACAGCAGAACTATACTTTATACGATACCCGTTGTATTCCATGTAATTCATATCAATGGTTCTGAAAACATTAGTGATGCTCAAATATTAGATCAACTCAGAATTACCAACGAACACTTTCAAAAAAGAAATCCTGATACTACTCAGACTATTGCTGCTTTTAAAGGAATCGCTGCAGATTGTCAGATTGAATTCAAATTGGCGAAGAAAGACCCTGATGGGAACTGTACCAAAGGAATTATAAGACATTATGACGCTAGAACAATTAATGGTTTGCACGATGTAAAAGAAATTGTCCAATGGGATCCAACCAAATATCTTAATATATACATTTGTAGAGGTGCTGCAGGATTGGCGGGTCACGCTGTAATGCCAGCACCAGCAGATACCATTCCTGAATGGGATGGAATTGTAATGGCAAGCAACTCTATGGGGTCAATAGGTACTGGAAACCTTACGAGATCTGTTGTGATGACACACGAAATTGGACATTATTTAAATCTACAACATATTTGGGGTGGAAATAATGTTCCTAACTTTCCTTATCTACCTGTTGGCGACCCCGGAAATTGTGCTTACGATGATGATGTTGCAGATACACCACTAACCATAGGTTGGTCTACTTGTAATTTGAATCATACGAGTTGCAGTTCGTTGGACAATGTCCAAAACTTTATGGAATATGCCTACTGCCCTACTATGTTCACAGAAGGCCAAAAACAAAGAATGCATGCTACTTTAAATTCTCCAATTGCAGGGAGAAATAACCTTTGGACACCCACAAACCTTTTAGAAACAGGTATTACATCGCCAGAAGAATTTTGTGTTACAGATTTCACAGAAGATAAAAAGATAATTTGTGCTGGAGAAACAATTCAATTTACAGATTTATCATACAACGATGTAAACACATGGAATTGGACCATAGAAGGTGGGGTTCCCAACTCCTCTACCCTACAAAATCCGTCTGCAGTTTTCAACACTCCAGGAGTTTATAGCGTAACTCTAGAAAGTGGAAATGGAATTGATTCAGACATTTTGGTAAAAAATGAAATGATTACTGTTTTACCAGCCAACGGCACTGCAAACTCTATTATTGAAGGATTTGAAGCGAATGATTTTGAAACTACACAACTTATACCTATAAGCTCTATGGGTACAAACAATTGGGAAATAACCAATCAAGCAGGATTTGTGAGTAATTCATCTTTAAAACTAAATAATTTCGATAATTTGGGTGGTGAAATAAATGAAATTGTATCTGAACCCATAGATTTAAGTAACGTAAATGACCTTGTTTTCACATTTGACTATGCTTTTGCCAAAAAGACTAGCGGAACTACTTTAGACAAACTAACAGTTTATGCAAGCAACGATTGTGGTGAAACATGGGTAGTTAGAAAACAATTATCTAGTTCTTCATTATTAACTGTTTCTGATACTATTCCTAACGAATTTATTCCATCTAATGATAGTGAGTGGAAAAGCACTTCTGTAACTTCTATCACGAGCACTTACTGGACTGAAGATTTTAGAATTAAAATTGCATGTGAGTCTGGTGTTTCTGGAAATCACATTTATATTGATAATATCAATTTATTAGATCCTGCTATGGCTAATGTTAACCTTTTAGATCAAAAATCTGTTAGAGTTTACCCCAACCCTAGCAAAGATTTACTAAATATTAGTAATATAAATTCTAAGAGTAATTATGCTATAAGAAATTTACTTGGAGCAACGATTTTTTCAGGAACTATTTCACAAAGTGCTCAGATTGATATTTCAAATCTTTCCAACGGAGTGTACTTTATAGAAGTTTCAGATCATCAGAATAATTCGGCAAATAAGACTATAAAATTTATTAAAGAATAAATCTTCTCTTAAAATTTTAGAATAAAAAAAGGGCAATCTATTTTAAAGACTGCCCTTTTTTCTATTATATTCATTAAACCTTATTGCCCTAATTCTTTCAATTTAGCAGCAATCTTTGAATAGTTATCTTCATCCTCGATGGTGAAATAAATTGATTTTAACAATTTCAAAGTATTCACATCAGTAGGAGTTAATTCATGAGATTTTACAAGATAAGGAATTGCTTTTTTTAACAATTCTCTAGACTCTTTAAGTTTTTCTTCTTGTAATTTAACATCCTCAATAGATTTGATTTCATTAGTCAAATTATAAGATTCATTGTTGTATAACACACCCATATTATAGTAAGCATCTGCAAAATTAGGGTCTAATTCTATTACTTTGTTGTAGGCTTCAACCGCTTTTTCAACGTAAGTTCTGGCTTCATCATGTTTTCCTTCTTCATGTCTTTTGTTTGCCAATTCGTCAAAAGTAGCACCAATACTGTAGTGAAAAATAGGATTCTTAGGATCTTTTTCTATTGCTTTCTTAAGAGAAGCCTGTGCTGCATCAGGATTTCCTTTGGCATTGTGATAATTGAACTCTTCAATAATTATATTAATATCACCTGGATACTTTGCTTTTGCTTCTTCAATATACTTCATTGCTTCATCACTTGGCCCATTGTTTTTTCTATTCACAACTTGAATAATATTTCTATAAACCTCAGCATTTCCAAGGTAATTTGCTTGAGCAGCCATATGATAATACTTTATAGCATCATCATACTTGTCAAATTGATCAGCAGCTAAACCAGCATTAAACATTGCTAGAGTATCTTTGTAATCTACTACATCAGACATTTCTACAGCAGCAGCAAAAGCAGCAAAAGCTTCTTCATACTTTTTTTCTTCAAACATTTGAACACCACCTTGAATGGACATACCTCTTAAAAAGTTCATTTTATTTGCAATGTCATCATCATAGTAACCTGTTAGTTCTTTACATTTTTTTAAAGAAGCAAAAGGAACTTTTTCAAATTTTTCTTGATTAGCTTCTACTTCAGCTAAAATTTCTTTATCCATCGCAGACAAAAAGGTATAATCTAAATAAATTACACCCCTGTAATAATATAGTTTTCCTTCATCTTTAGTTTTTAGAGATTTATTTTTTTCTTGCTCTTCATAAGCAATATCAATAGCAGATTTTGCAGCAATCAAAGACTTTTTTGATGCTTCTAATAAATCAGGTTGAGCAAACCACATTGGTTTTAAGTCTTGATATGCTACAGCAGCTTCAGTTAGTTTTAACTTTTGTGCAAAAGTTATAGTCGTTAATAATACCGCGCTTAAGGTTATAATTGTTTTTCTCATTTTAAAGTATTTTTTTCTTGTGATGCAAATTTATAATTTATTCCATAAAATGGATTCAAATACTTTGCCAAATATCTTTTTTTAGAAATAATTTGAAATAAAAAGTTGTTTTTTCACTATAAAGTATAAAATGATAAACAATCTTAAAAATAGTTAAATTCAAGAAATAATGTTTATAACTTAGTCTATTTGTATCCTAATAAACAAACATTGCGTTTAACTTTGTCTTCTGACAATTTCACAAAGACTAACAAAAACACATTGAAAGCACTTTTTTTTAAAGAAATAAGAAGTTTTTTAAACTCATTAGTAGGATACATTTCTATTGTAGTTTTTCTAGTAACCACAGGTTTGTTTTTATGGCTTTTTGAAATGAAAACAAATGTTCTTAATGGTGGTGAGGCAAGTTTAAAAGGATTGTTTTATCTAGCTCCTTATGTATTTATGTTTTTAATTCCTGCTATTACAATGCGTTCATTTTCTGAAGAACACAAAAATGGAACAATGGAAATGTTATTGACAAAACCTATAACAGACTTTGGAATCATAATGGCTAAATATGCTGCTGGAGTTGTTTTAGTTATATTAGCTTTGTTACCGACATTAGTTTATTACTATGCCATCATTCAATTAGGTGAAGTAAAAGGGAATATAGATCATGCTGCAACATGGGGGGGATATATTGGATTATTATTACTTGGAATGACTTTCGTAGCTATAGGTATTTTTGCCTCTAGTATAACAAAAAATCAAATTATTGCATTTTTGGTAGCTGTCCTTTTATCTTTTGTAGTTTATATAGGCTTTCAATACATGGCTGATAATTTCATTGCACCATGGGATATGTTTTTTATAAAGTTGAGTGTACAAGAACATTATTTAAGCATGCAAAAAGGAGTTATAGATTCTAGAGATGTTGTTTACTATCTTAGTGCAATTGCTGTTTTTATACTTTCTACAAAAATATCACTTCAAAGTAGGTTTTGGTAATGAAAAGAAAATCTCCTAAATATAAACACATTATTGAACTTATATTGTTTATTATAGCAATACTGGTTGTGAACCTTATAGCTAGTTTTAACTTTTTTAGGCTGGATATGACTGAAGAGAAAATCCATACTTTAAATGACAAAACTAAGTTATACCTTTCTGAAGAAGTTGAAGATGTAATCAATGTTGTAATATATTTGAATGGGAATGAATTACCTCCAATTATTCAGAAATTTAGACAAGCGATAAAGGATAAATTAGATGAATTCAAAGCTTATGCTGGCAATAACATAAAATATACTTATGTAGATATCAACGAAGATCCTAAGTTAACTAAGAAATATAAACAAACCTTTAATGAAAAGGGTGTAAGTGGAAATATTATTCAACATCAAGAAAAAGGTGCTGCTAAAATGGTGGAATTCTATCCTATTGTTGAAGTGAGAAAAGGAAGTAACTCTAAGTTTATAGACTTTATGGGAGATATGGTAGATGTAAGTCCATACTATGTTGACCAAAAAATTAATACCATAGAATATGAATTTTTGGCAGCATTTAATACCATTTCTGGAAAACCCAAACCAACAGTTTCTCTTTTGAGAGGACATGGAGAATTAAAAAACATTGAAACCATTTCTGTTTACAATCAATTGAAGAATTTTTATATACTAGATACAGTAAGAATCATTACCCAACCCAAAGATTCTTTACAAGCCCCAAGAGAAGACGTTAATGCACTTGACAAAACAGATGTATTAATCGTTGCTAAACCACAAAAACCTTTTACAGACAAAGAATTGTTTATTTTGGACCAATTTATAATGAAAGGTGGTAAAATTATCTGGTCTATTGATATGATAGACGACCATGAAGATAGTTTGGCAATACCAGGAATATTTTATACATTTTCTGAGCCTAATGATTATTTAGATAACTTAGAAAAAATGCTTTATAAATATGGCGCTGGTATCAAAAAGAATTTTGTGAGTAATCAAATATGTGCACCTCAATATCGATTTGACATGCGTGAAGAATCGTATTGGAATCCTTATTATTATGACAACTTCAAAAACAAAAAAGCTATAGAACCCATCATCAAACAATGGTATCCATTTCCTTGTGTGACTAAGGAAGGTAGTGAATTAACAAAAAACATTGGGCGTGTTAAATTGAAATATCCTAGCATCATAAATATTAACAATGGAACCAATGTATCGAAAACCACACTACTTGAAACAGACTATGAATACAAAGAATGGCCAGCGATAACTAGAATTAGATACGATGAAAGAATCGTTTTTGAAGATTTAGCAAATGTAGAACCTTCAGGAACTTATTTCAAGCCCAAAATTAATCAAGAAGTGCCTACAGTAAAACAACCACTTGCTGTACTTTTGGAAGGCGAATTCAGTACAAATTTTCCAAAATCATTATTCTCTCCAGAATTTTTGAAAGGTATGGAAGATGCTAACTTCAAATATTTTGAAAAGAGCAAAAAAACGAGTATGATTGTAATTGGTGATGGTGATTTCTTAAGAAACGACATTCTTTTTTCGAAACAAGGAGTACAACCTATCAACTTAGGATTAGACTACATGGTGAGTAGAGAAATGATTTATGCAAATGCTGTTTTTTTACATAATTGTATTGACCACATCACAGGTAATGATTATTTAATTCCACTCCGTTCACGAGTGAATATGCCCCGTTTCTTAAATTCTGATGAAATTTTGAACAATAGGGCCAAATGGCAAGGCATCAATTTAATCATTCCTAGTATATTTGTGTTGATTTTAGGTTTATCTCAATGGTATATCAGAAGAAGAAAGTATGCAAAATAGTTTTGTGTTTTTCTATCTAACTAAATAATTTTGACACAATGAATAAAAATTTATCAATAATCATATTAACGCTTATCATCATTGGTGGTGGAATTTGGGCTTATTTTCTATTTGATGCTGAAAAAAAAGAAATGGCAAAAGATCCATTGAGTGATTTTCAAATAAAAGATACTGCCAATATTTATAAAGTGGTCATTTCTGAAAAAGATTTTGGAAGTATTGAAATAAACCGAAATGAAAAAGATAAGAAATGGTACATCAACAACACTAGTCAACTAGCAGAGCCCTACAACATTAATTTAATTTTGGAGACTGCTTATCAAATTCAAGTTAAACAAAATATCAAACCTGAATTAAGAGAAACAGCTATTACACAAATGGCAATAAGACATACAAAAGTTGAGTATTTTTTTAATGGTGAAGATAAACCAAGAAAAACTTGGTATGTAGGAAACGGAACCACAGACCATATGGGTACATTTATGCTTTTAGAGACTTATGATCCTTCTTCTGGTAAAACTTTAAAATCACCTGAACCTTTTATAATGCATAAACCAGGTGTATATGGCACCTTAGATACTCGGTATTTTTCAAATAAAGAACTTTGGATGTATCCTGGAGTTTTTAATTACAACATCAAGGACATAGCAAAAATTGAAGTTGACATCAATAATTATCCTCAAGAATCCTACAAAATTGACTTGCTTTCAAATGGAAAAGTTTCTTTACTAGATCAACAAAACAATCCCATTCAAGTGTTTGACTCAAATGCTGTAAAACACTATGTAACGCATTACAGAGAACTTTTTTACGAAAGTTTTGCAAACTATCTTTCAGATAGTCAAAAAGATAGTCTTGTAAAGGTTCAACCAGACTATAATTTTACTGTTACTGAAGTAAATGGAAAACAAAAAAATGTTAGACTTTGGAAAATTAAACAAGAATC
This sequence comes from uncultured Flavobacteriales bacterium, assembly GCA_963922585.1. Lineage (GTDB taxonomy): Bacteria > Bacteroidota > Bacteroidia > Flavobacteriales_D > Parvicellaceae > Parvicella. The sequence goes on from CAWUIK010000086.1 coordinate 12,021, forward strand.
TACAGGTTTTGAACTTGAAGAATCAATGTTTGACACAGGAAGAGCATTAGTGAGTATAGATGGTTCTAAAGATATCGTGAGAGTGCAATTTTACACTTGGGATGTTTTGTTAAAACCATTAAATTACTATTTACCAAAAAAAACAAATCCTTTTCAGTTTAAACCATAATTTTTGAATAAGATTACTTGTAAATTCTTAATCAAAAAATCAAGCCAATAATTTGTCGTATTTTGTTTTAAGTTCATGAACTCTAGGATTCATCACTTTAAACCAAAGTGGAGGAAATAAAGACAAAACCATCATACCAGGATAACCAGTAGGCATTTGAGGAGAATCTTCGTGATATTTTAATATTTGGTACTTTCTATTGGCTCTGAAATGATGGTCGCTGTGACGACTCAATTCAAACAAAACGCCTCGTCCAATGGGATGATTACTGTTCCAACTATGAACTGGTAAAACTTTATGAAAAAACTGTTCACCTTTGTGTCTTTGCAAACCGTAATGTTCGATGTAATTTACCGTTTCTAAAAGTAAAAACCCTATCGCTGCTGATGCTAGATAGAACAACATTGTTTGCCAATTGAAAACAAATAAAATGGTAAGCACCAAGGCAAGTT
>CAWUIK010000087.1:0-12258 GCA_963922585.1 uncultured Flavobacteriales bacterium
ACTTCATTTTTAGATGTTGAAGAGTTAATTTTAAAAGTCAATAATCATATAAAAACATATCATATTTCAAAGGAATTGAGTAGGTCAAAAAAAATCTTACATAACAAAGAAATAGCCTTTGAAAATAAAATTAAAGACATCAACGACAGTGTAAATTATGCCAAATTGATACAAAAAAGTCTTTTGCCTAAAATTAACTTTTTGGAATCTTTCTATAATGAATGTTTTATAGTTTATAAGCCAAAAGATACTATTGGTGGAGATTTTTTCTGGATGGATGTAGTGAATAATAGATTAATCACTGTTTGTGGTGATTGTATTGGACATGGTGTTCCTGGGGCAATGTTATCGATGATTGGATATCAATTGGTTTCACAAATCATTAATGAAAACAGAACCTTTTCACCTGGAGAAATCTTAACGCAATTACACAAAAAATTGGGGTTGTTTTTCGAGAATGAATCAGAGAAAATTAGCAATTGTATTGATATGTCTATTTGCTCTTATAGGTTTGATGATGGTGTTTTGGAATTTGCAGGAGCAAAAGGATACACTATAATTCAAAATGGAGATGACATTTTCGAATTAAAAGGAGATGCAGTTTCGATTGGTGATGAATTTCATTTAGATTATCAATTTAAAACCCAATATTATTTAATAGATTCAGATACATGGCTGTATCAATTCACAGATGGATACCAAGATCAATTTGGTGGAGCATTTTATAAGAAGTTTTCCAAAAAAAAGCTTATCGAATTATTGAAAGTAAATAATTCAAAGTCTGCAAAAGAAAAAAAAGTGATAATTGAAGATACGTTAAGCAAATGGATGAATTCAAATTTTCAAATAGATGATATCACAATTTTAGGTGTTAAACTTGCTCAAGTTAAATAATCTTAAACTTGAATGTTATTAGGGGAGTTTAGTTTTAAACTCTTTAAGAAACAACTTTTAACCCAAATTACGCATTAGAGATTTCAAAGGGGAATTTCATCTGATAATTCCATAAAACCAAGCCCTTCGCTTTTTGTTGAGTGCAATTTTTAAAACGAGTTTTTCGTTTTTTCAAAGTATACGCCAATAGCAAATGTTCTTTATCTCAAATTTGATAACGTTTTTTGAGTTTTTTCTTGTAATACAAAAGTTCTAAACAAAGACATTAAATTGAAAGCAATCATTGCAAATGAGAGAGCAACTTCAGTTGGAAAGAACCCATTTAAATTGAAACTATCGAATCCAAAATCATATTTCAGTTCTTTTATTCTATTCTCTGCATCGCCTCTACCACGGTACATTCTTTATATTTCTACTGCTGCAAAGTCTAGATTGGTTACATAGGCTGAGTAGCGATAATTTCGGTGAGTTTCATCTTCTGGAAAAAGGCTCAATGTTTTGCCAGGAGCTTTTGTTCTTGTCTTTATTTGTTGTCGAGTTACAACCATTCTCCTTTCTTTTTCCCAAGAATTACTCTTGTACATTTGTTCACAAATTTCGATACCATCATCTAATAAAACTCAATTTTTGCTGGTATCTATAAGACTTTGAATAGGGTGTGTGAATTTTGCAGCGATGATGTATTTTTTGGTTGTTTGCTCTAAATAATCTCAAATATCGGCTTGAAAAAAACCACTATCTAAACGGATTAAACTAACGTTTTTATTTTTTTTAGACAAGATATCTTTTAAAAAAGAGAGAAAATTATTGGCAGATGAAGTATCTTCTCCACCAATCCATAAAGGACATCAAAACCTTTGCGCATATCGGTCGGTCGGGCATAAAAAAAAACTTTGGAGGTTTCTTCCAACACAAACAAACTCATGCAAATACCGTGATTTTAACACCTGAAGGCGATTCTATCTCTAATACCTTACCCAATTTTACTTCCGAAAAATCAACTTCCGTAAATCCTACATTGCCATCAACCAATTGAATAGCCTTCCACTTTGCTAACCAATAGTTGAATTTAGCTTCGCTATATGCTTTGCCTTCTAAAAAATTCAATTTGGTAATTCCAGAATTGACCCAATTCTCTAACTCTAAAAACATTTTTTCCTGTAAATTCATCGCACTTATTTTTATGTGCAAAGTTTAGAACTTTTTGATTATTAGACAAGATGTAGTTGCTCGAGGGATACTATTTATCAATTACTTATAAATATTTCAGCATTGTTCTTAGGTCGAACTCACGTTAAATACTTAATCGATTAATGATTATCAATAATGTGAATTGGTGTTATGTTTTTTATATTTTTTTCAAACTTTCTTTTTTAATCCACCCAACTTTATCTTCAGAAAAAGATATTTTGTGCCAATTGCTATTGGATTCTAGAATTTTCACCTTGCTACCTTCGTGAAGTATGAATGCAGTACTTGAAATATCCGAAGGTTCATTTTTTATTTCTGTAGTCGGTTCAAAAATGATAGCGTGGCTATTGTCGTTTAATTGACTTCCTTGAATGTACGCAAAAACCACAAACAGAATAGAAATTACCCAAATGATGGCGCCAAAATACAATAATGCTTTCCTAAATTTGTTTTGTTTCAAAAACAAATAACTAATGAAAAAGAATCCTCCTAATATACTGAACATAATGGAAAATTTTGCCCAAAAATCAGCAGTTTGTCCAATAATATTACTTATCCACTTAGAAAAAGAAGAAGTATTTTTAGATTTGTTTTTATCAATCACTTTTTCTTGAGCCAATTTCAAATTGTGATTCAAATCACTGTGAGAAGGATTTATTTTCAAGCCCTTTTCATAGTAGTAAACCGAATTGGGAATGTCGTTGAGTTTGTATGCAGCATTTCCTAAATTGAGGTACAATTCTACACTATATAAATTTTGATTTTCAATTTTTTGATAGGTTTCAAAAGCAGTTTGGAAATCTTCATTTTCGTAGGCTTCATTGGCTTGGTTAAACAACTCCTCTGGAACTCCCTGTCCCAATATTGGAGAAGCCAATAGTAAAGTAACTAAACAGAAAAAATAGATGTAAAATTTATTTTGCATTTTTTTCAATGTTTTGAATGATTAATACTGCTTGATTCATCGTGTTTTCGGCTCCTGCATGTGTGATAGGAGCAAATCTAGCCATTTCACTTTCTTCAATAATTTTGATAAAGGAATTAATGGTTTCTAAATCTATGTTGTGATTTACCAATGTAGCGCTTATAGATTCTTTTGTCAAGGATGAAGTGGGAACAGAGAATTTATTGGATAAATAGTGCAACAAACCTTTATACAACGATTCGTAAAATAACAAATCATCTTTTGAATCTAAATGTTTCTTGGCCTCGTTGAGTATTTTTAATGCTTTTTTAGAAGCACCTTTTTGAGTCATTTCATTTTCATCTTTTTGAGGTTTAAACATTAAAAACAAAAAAACTAAGACAAAAATAGATGGAGGTGCTACAATTCCAATCCAAAAGGTTTTTGATTTAAAAAAATAAGTGTCTTTTGGGTAAAAAGTAGTTTGACTACTGATATGTCTAATTTCATTATTCAAAATTTCTACATCACCTTTTTGGGTTATATTTGAATTAGTAGTCAAAGGTTGTGTATTCGCTCCTTTCTCAACAGTGATGGTCTGACTAGGGTAGGTGAGTGTCTTGTATTTTTTGGAAGAAAGATCAAAATAGGTATATTTAAATTCAGGGATTTCAAATGTTCCATGATGTCTTGGAATCACTAAAAAATCAAATGATTTAGAACCGCTGGCTCCAGAAGTGGTTACATTGTAACTTTCTTTTACTTCAGGTTCAAATTCTTCAAAATCAAAAGGTAATTTCAACTTTGGGGCAGTCATTTGTTTGATGTTTCCATCTCCATTTATTTTGATTTTGATATCTAATGCTTCACCGCTTTTGAGTTCTGTAGTGGAATAACTCATTTCTAATTTGTAATTCTTTCCAACTTGGTCAATGAAGCTTGCAGGGGCACCTTCAGGTAATGGTTTTACTTTGATTGTTGGACTGTTACTTTTAATAGATTCTTTAGTTCCTTGGCTAAAAAATCCTCCACCAACAATTAAATCTATTGAAATAGCAGGAATTTCAATTTCACCAGTTTTTTGTGCATAAATGATTTCTTTTTTTAAAGGAACAACAAGATAACCTTTTCCATTAATGGTTTCTTGAGTTTGTGGCCAGCCCTTGCTACCTTGTTTTATTTCTTCTTTCCAAAGTCCATTTGCCATTGGGAAATCATAATCCACAATTGAAATATTGGTATAATGACTGTATAATTTGTAGGTAACTAAAGCGTGCTCACCTTTATAAATTTCAGATTTTGAAAAGTCTATTCTTAAAAATATATTAGAGTTTTGAGGTACAATTTTAGCTTTTGGATCACCTTCTCCCACATTTATAGTATAAGATGAAGATTTATAAACATTTCCGTTCATTTCAAATGTCAATGGGTCTATAGTTACTTTACCTTTTTGAGTAGGCTGAAGAATAAATGAATATTTAGACAATTGCATATCACCACCAAATCCACCAAACGAAAAACTATTTCCTTCGCTACCTTCTTTTACAATATTGAGAGATTTCATAGCGGGTTTTCCAATTTTGATTCCATTGTGAGAAATCGAAGCCATTCCGCCTTTCATTTTGAGTTTAAGAGTATAGGAAAGTTTAATTTGCTCACCTACTCCCGGATATTGATTGCTACATTGGATATCTACATAAATATCTTCCTGTGCACTCACACTAAATGAACAAATTACCATCAAGCAACTCATCCAAAAAGAAATATATTTTATGTTTTTTAAAATCATTTTTTTCTGTTTACTAAATTTAACAATGTATCATTTATTTTAACTTCTAATTTCAAACTCCAAACAACAAACTCCAAACAACAAACCCCAAACTCCGAACCTCAAAATCACCAATCTTTATCAGAGTTCGCTTTCCCTTTTTTATCACTATTTTTTTGATACACTTTTTGTAAAGTTTTATTTTCATCATTATTAATAGCATCTAAATCTTTAATGGCTTGAGCTTTGGAAATCTGTCCTTCTTGCTCTTTTTCATCTTTAGGATCTTGATTTCCATTTTTAGAATCGTTTTCTTTTTCCTCTTTATTATCTCCTTCAGATTCATTATTTTTTTGATTATCATTTTTATCTCCTTCTTTATCATCATTTTTTTCAGAATCATTTTCACCATCGCTATTATCGTTTTGGTCTTTTTCATCCTGTTTATCTTGATTTTCATCTTGATTCTCCTCCTTATTTTCGTCTTGATTCTTATTTTGGTCCTGATTTTGTTGATTTTGTTTTAGTTTTTTCAAAGCATAAGTAAGATTGTATTTAGTTTCTTGGTCATTAGGATTGTATTTCAATGATTGTTTATATGAATTTATTGCTTCTTTGTAGTACGCTTGTGCATCTTTTGCTTTTTCTGGATTTTGTTCAGTTTTTTTAGCTATTTGCATATTGGCATTACCTATGTTAAAATGCGCTTTTGCAATTTCATTTGGATTTTGAGTTGCTTTTGCATAATCGTTGTAAAAAACTTTAGCATTGTCAAAATTCCCTTGAAAATAAGCTGCATTTCCAGCATTGTATAATGCTCTCGTGTAACTTGGATTGTTTTCATAAGCTTTTTCAAATCTTTCTTGAGCAGCTGTGAAATCACCTTCCTTGTACAAATCAACTCCTTCGTTCAGTCTGATTTTTTCCTCAGTTTGACTCCAAAGCGAGAACGAGACGAATACAAACAAAATTAGATATACGTATTTCAAAATCATTTTTGATAGGATTTAAGGTTTATAAATCTATTGTTGTTTTTTTCTGTAATTAAAGTATCTAATAAAATAAGTAATAATCCAATGATTAAAAATACTTGAAAATGATCATCATAAGTTAGAAATCTTTCGTTGCTCAATTCTGATTTTTCTATTTCATTGATAGCGCTTACTAATCCATCAAGCCCAATGTTATATCCTTGTGCTCTTGTATAAGAGCCTCCTCCTGCATTGGAAATATCAATTAGAATATTTTCATTAAGTTTAGTAAGTACTGTATTCCCTTCTTTATCGTTTTTGAATCCGGATTTGGCTCCTTTGTTATTAAATACAGGAATTGGAGTACCGCTCGTTGTTCCCATTCCAATTGAGTGAATAATCACACCTTCTTCATTTGCTTTTTTGGCAGCTGTAATTCCTGCTTCTTCGTGATCTTCTCCGTCAGAAAAAATAATGATTGCTTTATTGGTAGGTCTTTCAAAATTAAAAGAACTCATACATTCTTCTATAGCATTTCCAATGTCAGTTCCTTGAGCGGTAATCATATCTGTATTGATATTATTGAGGAACATTTTGGCTACATTATAGTCAGGTGTAATAGGTAATTGTTTAAATGCATCTCCAGCAAAAACAACAATTCCTATATGGTCTCCATGCAATTGGTCAATTAATTGAGCAATATTCTTTTTGGCAACATACAATCTACTTTTTCCTGCTACAAGATCTTCAGCAAGCATACTGTTACTTACATCTAAAGCAATCATAATGTCAATACCTTTGGAAGTAACCTCACGTTCTTTATTTCCATATTGAGGGTTTGCAGCAGCAATAATTAATGAACCAATTCCCAATCTTAATAACAAATACTTTATGAGTGTTTTAGTATTACTATAACCTTTCGTAATAAAAGGTAGTAACTCAAAATCTGCATATTTTGTTATTGTTTTATTTCTCCAAATATTGATAAATAAATAACTCACGATGAGTAACGGAACATACAATAAAATTCCATAAAGCATCCATTGGTGTTCGAATCTAAAAGTAGGTTCGTTTTCACTGATGTATTGCCAAAACAAAAATGCGATTCCCCAAAATAGAATTTCTCCAATTCCTAATATAAACAGGAATTTTGAAATGCTAAATTTATATTTTTGATAGTTATTACTCACGATAATGATTTAAATATAGTTTTCATAATAATCTCTAATCCAATAAGAAATAAAGCAAATACAATCAGAGGCATACTGCGTTCTGGCAAATCTACTTCATATTCAATAGACTTAAATTTGGCTTTTTCAAGTTGGTCAATCTCTTGATAAATTTCTTTTAATTTTTCGTTATCTGTTGCTCTAAAATACTTTCCTCCAGTATCTTTTGATATTTTTTGAAGCGTAGTTTCGTCAATTTCTACATCTACATAATCGTAAATGTATTTTCCATTCAAAGGATTTATGGCAACTGGGGTTTTTGCTTTTCCATTAGTTCCAATTCCTATGGTATAAACTCTTATGTTAAATTCTTTGGCAATTTCAGCGGCTGCTAATGGATGAATTTTCCCGTGTGTATTCACACCGTCTGTCATTAAAATAATGATTTTACTCTTGGCTTCACTTTCTCTCAAACGATTTACAGCGGTTGCCAATCCCATTCCAATTGCAGTTCCTTCTTGAACAATACCTCTTTTTATTTCAGAAATGAGTTCTGTTACAATTTTTTGATCACTAGTAAGTGGGCATTGCGTATATGCTTCTCCTTCAAAAACTACCAAACCTATTCTGTCATTATGCCTTTCAGCGACAAAATCCATCGCTAAAACTTTTGAAGCTTCTAATCTATCAGGCGTAAAATCTTGAGCCAACATACTTCCAGAAACATCCAATGCCATAACAATATCAATTCCTTCTTTATATTGTTCTACAATGGTAGGATTGTCTTTCGAAATTTGAGGTCTTGCAAGTGCAATAATGATAGAAGAGAGTGCTAATAATCTTAGAATATTTTGAGTCGGTTTGATGTAATTTTTCGAATTAAGTTTAACATTTCCAGCACTTTTATAGGTGGATTTGAAACTCAAACTCCAATATTCTTTTTTCCAAAAGAAAAGCACTGCTAAAATAGGAGTCAAAAGTAAAAACCAAAGCACCCATGCATCTGCAAATTGATATGAATCTAGCCAACTCATTTCGATTGTTTTTTGATTTCTTTAGTAATTAAACCTTTAGCAATAGACATTGCAATTGTATTTTCTTCGGGAGAAGGAAGAGATTTTGCAAATTTGATCATATTCGACAACCCAAATAAGTTTTTCAATTGGTTATAATCATTTTTGTTGATGTTCACCAAATTTAAACTTTGCATAATTTCATCACTCGTTTTTTCTAATGTTGGAATTTCGTATTTGTATTCCAAAAACCTTCTAATTACATCTGTAACTTCTGAGTAATATTCTTTATGTTTTCCTTCTTGCCAGAGTTTTTCTTGTTCAATTTGTTGTAATCTTTGAAGTAATAAATCTGGAAGCGGAATATTGGGTTCAACAATAATTTCTTCTTGAGGTTTTTTATTAATGTAATATACAAGAACTATAATCCCTACAATGATTACCAAAGGAATAAGCAACCACATCCAATAGGTTTTTAACCAAAGCCAAACTTTCTCCCAAAATGTAAAAGGATCTTCTTGAATACTTTTGATATCAACAAATTCTTTGTCTTCTTGTATCTCTGGCGTATTTACAGTAATGGTTGCAATGTTGGATAAGATTGTATCTTTAACATCATCTTTTCCACATATAAATTCAAATGGACCCAAAGCAATATTACCTCCAGCATAAATACCAATAATCATATCTTGTTGCCAAACCATAAGAGGATTTCCTTGGTTATCAGAAGTAGCATTTGTTTTTATAGGTAACACTTCAATTATATCTATAGTGTCATTAATTGATTGGTTGGATTCAAAAATAGGAAAAGAAAGTTCGGAAGGAACCAAATGAGCAGGATAGGTGATTCGCATACTCACTTTCAAGTAGTCACCAATTTCAATTTTATTATTTTCAGCCACCAAACTAAAAGTAATGTTTTGTTGTCCAGGGATTTGTGAACAAACAAAAATTAAGAATATCGATATGTATTTTAAAAACCTCATTATCTTCTTTTAAACAAATTCATCAATGGTAAAATATAAGGCTTGTTAGTTTCGATTTTCACAAAATCTACTCCTGATTTTCTAAAACTTTGAGTCAGTTCTTTATTTCTTTTTATAGCATTTGCTTTCCATTGAGTTCTCACTTTTTTGCTAGAAGTATTTACCCATTTCTTCACATTGGTTTCAGCATCTTCAAGATGAATCATTCCCAAATTAGGCAACTCACTTTCCATCGGGTCTTCGATTTGAAGCGCCACTAAATCGTGTCTTTTGTTCACAATTTTAAAAACATCTTCAAGATTTCCCTCCGACATAAAATCGGAAATTACAAAAGCAATGGTTCTCTTTTTTATAGCATTATTAAAATGTCTCAATATACTTTCTAAATCAGTCTTTTCACTTTTTGGTTTGAATTCTATAAGTTCTCTAATAATTCTCAAAATGTGTTTTCTTCCTTTTTTAGGCGCTATAAATAACTCTACTTGATCTGAAAAAAGTAAAACTCCAATCTTATCATTGTTTTGAGCGGCAGAAAAAGCCAATACTGCACATAATTCAGCAATTACCTCTTTTTTAAGTTGACTTTTAGTTCCAAAATTAGAAGAACCAGAAATATCAACAATCAACATCATAGTCAATTCACGTTCTTCTTGAAAAACCTTTACATAAGGTTCGTTGAAACGCGCTGTTACATTCCAGTCAATCGTTCGAATTTCATCTCCAGGCATATACGCTCTCACTTCTGCAAACGCCATACCTCGACCTTTAAAAGCAGAATGATATTCCCCAGAGAAAACTTGTGTGGAAAGTCCTCTGGTTTTAATTTCAATTTTTCTTACTTTTTTTAAAAGTTCTTTGGTATCCATTATATTTTGACGCTAGATCTTAGATGCTAGACGATAGACTTTATTGAGTTTATTAGTTTTGATTTATTATTTAATTTCTTGAATCTTACTTCTAATTTCGTTTCTTTCAATTAGTAATTAACGCATAGTATCTAGAGTCTTAAGTCTAGTATCTAGCGTCTAAAATATCAAGGTACCTCAATCTTATTCAAAATAGTGTTAATAATAGTTTCTGTTGTTACATTTTCAGCCTCCGCTTCGTAGGTCAATCCGATTCTATGGCGTAATACATCATGGCAAACAGCTCTCACGTCTTCAGGAATGATATATCCTCTTCTTTTGATAAAAGCATAAGCTTTAGCGCAAGTAGCAAGTGCGATACTAGCTCTTGGAGAACCTCCAAATTCGATTAAGGGTTCTAAGTTGTCTAATTTGTAATTTTTAGGATAACGCGTTGCAAATACAATATCTACAATATATTGTTCAATTTTCTCGTCCATATATACTTGCTTCACAATTTCCCTTGCTTTCAGAATAGTTTCTGGAGAAACCACTTTGTTTGGAGTAGGGAATCCTGCGGAGGAAACATTATGTCTGATGATTAATTTTTCTTCTTCGTGTTTTGGATAATCTAATACCACTTTCAGCATAAAACGATCCACTTGTGCTTCAGGTAAAGGATATGTACCTTCTTGTTCAACAGGGTTTTGTGTTGCTAAAACTAAAAATGGTTCTGGTAATTTAAAAGTTGAGTCTCCAATAGTTACCTGTCTTTCTTGCATCGCCTCTAATAAAGCAGATTGAACTTTTGCAGGAGCACGATTAATTTCATCAGCTAAGACAAAATTTGCAAAAATAGGTCCCTTTTTAGAAACGAATTCTTCTTTATTATGATTATATATCATGGTTCCCAATAAATCTGCAGGAAGTAAATCAGGAGTAAATTGAATTCTACTAAATGATCCGTCAATAGTTTTTGCAAGGGTATTAATCGCAAGTGTTTTAGCTAATCCAGGAACACCTTCTAATAAAATATGACCGTTGGATAATAAAGCAATTAACAATCTTTCAACCATTTGTGGTTGGCCGATGATGACTTTGTTCATTTCCATTTTTATAAGGTCAAGAAAAGCACTTTCAGTTTGAATTAACTCATTTAATGCTCTTATATCTGTCCCTACATTAGAACTACCTATATTTGAAGATTCAATATTTTCATCTGAATAAGTAGGTGTGTTTGAGTCTAAATTTTCCATATATTAATTAGTTGATAAAATAAATATTTTTTCAATTGCTACAAATTTCGGTACTATAAAATTATGATTAGCCAGGTAGTGTGTTAAAGAATGTTAAAGAAGATTAACTAACAATTTCGACTTTGTTCAAATTTGTTTTATTGATGCTTTGATGAGTAATGTTAATAACTTATTCATAATATATGGTGAATTATAAAATATTGATGACAAATGGTTTGCTATTTTATTTTATAATTAAGAATTTTGTCGCTTATTCAAATATTACAACACATGAAAGCGTTTATATTATCGATAATTTCTATTTTTATTTTTAATTTAACTATAGGCCAAAATATCCCTCAACGAATTAACTATCAGGCTGTAGCCCACGATGCCAATGGGAATATTCTTTCGAATCAATCTTTAAATGTCACGGTTTCTATTTTATCTGGAAGTGCTTCTGGTACTATAGAATACCAAGAGACTCATACTGTAAATACTAATCAATTTGGATTATTTTATTTCAAAATAGGTGATGGTGCTGTTTTGAGTGGTTCCATGGTAGGAGTCAATTGGGGAAGTAATGATCATTTTCTTAATATTAATGTAGATGGGAATGATCTTGGAACGGTACAGTTAGTTTCAGTGCCTTATGCTTTCGCATCTCGAACTACTTCAGGAATAAACGGTAGTCCTATAAGCAATATTATCCCCTCAAATGGTGATGTTTTAGTTTTTAATGGTGTGTCTGGACAATGGGAGGCTCAGGCGCCTACTGCAGGTGGTGGCGGAAATGCAATTGTTACAAGTACTCCAGAACCTTCTGGTGTAAACTGTTCGAATGGAGGATTTTTCATGGAATATGGAACAGACGATAATAACAATGGTGTTTTAGATGCTGCTGAAGTAGATGGAAGTTATTTTGTTTGTAATGGATTGGACGGTGTAGATGGCCTAGATGGGTTGTCAATTAATTGGTTAGGAACTTTAGTAACTGCACCCGGAGCACCAAATTTAAATGATGGTTATTATAACTCTAGTCTTGGACAATCTTTTATTTGGGATGGCACAACATGGCAAATTATTGCACAAGATGGAGGAGGATTAGCACCTGGAACAACTGTTGGAGAGGTTTTAACTTGGAATGGTACTGCTTGGGTAGCACAAACGATAACAGAAACTACAACAACTTTAATCAACAATGGAGACGGAACGTTTACATTTACGAACGAACTCGGAAACACGACTACCTTTGATACCACAGCAACCGCACAAACCACTT
>CAWUIK010000088.1:0-11836 GCA_963922585.1 uncultured Flavobacteriales bacterium
TATAACCGCGTTAGACTAATCAATAGCTCCGACTGAAAGGAGGGTTAGTTCAACACAGTATATAAAATATAGGCTGTTAAGTGCTGTTTTAGCCTTTTTGCCACTTACAAGCCTTCGTTTAGTCGGACATGGTATCACATCAAATCGCCTACATTTCATACCAAAAACGTTATGTGAAATAATTTGCTAATATCATTGAATAAAAAAAAATTAAGAAGGTATAAATAATATAAACTTTAAAGGAGTAGGATACGTTATGAATTTATTTTGGGGAATCTTGATGATTGTTATAGGTGCGTTTTTATCTATTAGTGGCTTTTTAAAAAGCGATTTTATTATTTATAAGGTATTAGCTGCCAGAGCTAAAATATTATGGGGTGAAAACGTTCATATCTTTTTTGTTATAGTAGGAATCTTAGTTGCAATAATGGGGATTCTTTTTGCTTTGGGGATTTTTACTAAATAAACAAAATCTCCGCAAATTACATCACATAACAACTAAGCATTCGAACTGCCGATAGGCAAAGTTTGAATGCGCTGTTGACTAACCCGGAGATGGGTTATGGAGAAAGCGAAAAAAAGTTATAGGCTTGATTATTTAAATCTTAAAATTATCTCATTTACAAATTGCTTCATTTCAAATTAAGATTATCACCACCTACTTGAAGAACCACCCCCTCCAGATCTTCCCCCTCCCCAAGAGCCTCCAGAAGAACTGCTTGAAGATGATGAGCCTCCAGAAGAACTCGATTGTTGCAATTGCGCAATCGTATATCTCGAAATTTCTTGATGTTTGCAATGGGCACATGCTTTTTTTCTTTCCCCAGTTCCTGAAGAAGAATAGGTAGCAGCAGTAATGGTTCGGTCATAAACCAAATACCAAGTTTTGGCTTTACACTTCGAACAGTTACTGTATCCCGAAAACCATTTGTCATATCTTAAAATAAGTACATCGTCTTTTTCTTCACTTATCCATACATCATAATCAACTGATTTTACTTTTTCCTCTGTGATTTCTTTATTTTGCAAATATTTATCGTCTTCTATTTCGCATAATTTTCGCATTTCTAGTCCTGTCTTTTTGCTGAATCTTACTTGATTTCTCCAATTATCCATTAATTTTTCTACCAGTAATACAACAATATACATAGGTAGAGGAAAAATGTATGCTAAAAAATCCAATTTAAAAACTCGAATCAATCCGTATTTTTTGTAAGGATCTTTTATGAGTAATGATATGGAATAAAAAATTAAGAAAAAACCAAAAAGTATTCCAGTGGCAACTATATAAATTAGCACAAATGTTTTAAAACCATACAGGTACAGACCAATAAAAGGAACTGGAAATGCAAGTACACTAAGTATTGCATTCAAATACAAAGAGTTTGAATTTTTCTTGAGAACAATAAACGCATTAATGGTAACTGCAATAAACAAGAATATTCCAAAAAACGAGGTGAAAAATTCATTGTTTCCTTTCTTTCCAACTACAATTCCATATGTAATTATGGATAAGACAAAAGTTATAAAAATTATAACTCCTATTGTAATTATAGTACTAGAATCTGGTTTTACATAAACCGTTAAGGCAATTACAAGTATGCAAATAATCAAAGCATACAAACGCCAATTTTTGATGTTTTTGTCTAAAATATAGGTTTCTTCAACATAAGATGGAATGTTTTCGTCCATGATGATATTTCTTATGACAGAAACGCCAGAAATGATTCCCTTACCATATTGATTCGTTTTGAAATAAGGCGTCATTTCTTCTTCTGAAATCTTTTTGGTAATTAAATCCGGAAATAATTCCTCTGATGCATATCCTGTGGCAAATGCCATATTTCTATCATCTACTGCAATCAACAATAATATGCCTTTGTCATCTTTTCCTACTCCCCATAAATTGATGATGTCTGTTGCCATTGGCAAGGGTTCAAAGTTATTAATCGATCGCACTATTACCACAGCAACTTCATAACCTTTTTGGTCTCTCATTTCTTCTGAAAGCGCGTTGATCTCATTTTCTTCTTGAGAAGTTAAATAATCTTCAGGATCACATATAAACGAATCACTATTGTCTTTAGGATTTGGAAAATCTTCCGCGTAATTGTAAACTTGTGCTTGAATCAAGAAATTATTCAAAAACAACAAACATAAAATAAGGTAGGTTTTAAAATTCATATTGGGTTCTTTTTATTAATATTATAGTTTTTCTAACTTTTGAGAACTTTCTGTATTGTAAATGATTATCGCTTCATTATAATATTTTCTTTCTGATTTAATTCTATTTTCAATACCTTCTATTAAAACTCTTAGGTCTATTAAAACTTGAGAATCTGGATTTTCTATGCTTTTGTAATATACGATTTCACTTAATAAACTTCCTAATTCAATTTGCTTTTCATACTGTTCTTTAAGCACTAAATCAACATTTAATTCTTTTTCGATTGATTCAATTTGGTTTAAGTAGTTAATGTCTTTTTCTGAATTGTTTAAGAATACTTTTATCTTAGGGATTAATGCTAATTGTTTTTCAAAAGCACTTTCCAATTGTTTTTCATGGAGTTCAATTCTTTGTAATGCTGATGCTGAATTATTAGAATTAACTAAAAAGTAAAGTCCAAAAATGAGTGCAATAATTACGAATAATGATATAATAAATAATGTCTTTTTATTGTTTGTGTTAAGTTCTTTATTTTTTTTAGCAACTCTCGATTTACTACTTATTGTTGAAATAACTTCTAAAGCATTTTTGTCTTTGGGTTCTTTGGAAAGTGTAAGTTGCGCTTGTTTTTCTGCTTTTGGCAAATATGAATCATCCTCTTCGTTGATAGCAAGCAGCAGAAAACATTTTGCTTTCAATCCCCTAATTCCATTCATAAAAGGATTGAGTAACTGCGCTTCTTCACATGCCAATATGGAATTCCTAAAACTTTTTCTGTCAAAATGATCTTTTGCGAGTTCTAATCTTTTTTCTGCTTCTTTCAAGACCAGTTCCCAGTCTTCTGAAGTCATTCCGAGATTATAACTTATTTGTTGTAAATCTTCAATATTAATGTTAATGTCATCTTCAAGGATACCCATGCCTTTGACGGTAGCCATATGTCTTTGAATTACATCATTGAAGGTTTCCATAGGTAGTTTATAATTTTCAACACACAATAATATGAAAAGTTGTAATTATAAATAAATTTTAGATGATTTATTTCATAAAAAAACCCAGACCTTCAAAAAAAGTCTGGGTTTGATATATATGGTCGTTTCAGTTTATCAAAGTGTTACCTCAGGAAAACCGAATCGTGTAACCTACCTCCAAACATATTGTCTGGTCTCGGTTTGTATTGCAAATTTACATTCTTTTTTAAGAATGACTGATTTACTTTTTTTGTTTCGCAAAATGTTTCTCTACAACTTGCATTTTCCTTCTGAAAAATCCCGAAGCAACTTTCGTCTTTCGGGATAAGCAGTTGTAAAGAATCTGCTTCGCACATTCTAACAACTTGCTTACATCATGCCGCCCATACCGCCTGGCATTCCTCCGCCCATTGGTGGCATTGGATTTTCTTCAGGAATATCAGCAATAGCACATTCTGTTGTTAAAAGCATTGCTGCTACAGAGGCTGCGTTTTCGATTGCAATTCTCGCCACTTTAGTTGGATCAATTACACCAGCTGCAAATAGGTTTTCGAACAATTCTGTTCTAGCATTATATCCATAATCATCTTTTCCTTCACGGATTTTTTGAACGATAATTGCACCTTCTCCACCAGCATTAGCGATTATTTGACGAAGTGGTTCCTCGATTGCTCTTTTTACAATTGAGATTCCTGTTACTTCATCTTCATTGTCTCCCATTTTAGGGTCTAAAGACTCTGAAGCTCTGATGTAAGCAACTCCTCCACCCGGAACAATTCCTTCTTCTACAGCAGCTCTAGTTGCAGCCAAAGCATCTTCTACTCTATCTTTTTTCTCTTTCATCTCCATTTCACTTGCTGCACCTATGTAAAGTACTGCAACACCCCCAGCTAATTTAGCCAAACGTTCTTGCAATTTTTCTTTATCATAATCAGAGGTAGTAGATTCGATTTGTGCTTTGATTTGATTGGTTCTAGCAGTAATTTCTTCTTTTGTTCCTGCTCCATTGATAATAGTTGTGTTGTCTTTATCTATTTCAACTTTTTCACAAGTACCAAGCATGTCTATAGTAGCGTTTTCTAATTTGAAACCTCTTTCTTCAGAAATTACAGTTCCTCCTGTAAGAATTGCAATATCTTCCAACATTGCTTTTCTTCTATCTCCAAAACCAGGTGCTTTTACTGCTGCTACTTTCAAACCTGCTTTAAGTCTGTTGACAACCAACGCTGCTAAAGCATTTCCATCCACATCTTCAGAAATAATCAAGAATGGTCTTCCTGACTGTGCTACGGGTTCTAATACTGGAAGTAATTCTTGCAAATTTGAAATTTTCTTGTCATATATTAAAATATATGGATTGTCCATTTCAGCAATCATTTTTTCAGGATCCGTAACAAAATAAGGAGATAAATATCCTCTATCAAACTGCATTCCTTCTACGGTTTTAACTTCTGTTTCAGTTCCTTTTGCTTCTTCTACAGTAATTACACCATCGTTACCAACCACTTTCATGGCTTCAGCTATTAATGACCCGATAGTTTCGTCATTGTTTGCAGAAATGGTAGCTACTTGTTTGATTTTTTCATTATCGCTTCCAACTTCTTTAGAAATTTTCTTTAGCTCATTAGTAATCACTTTTACTGCTTTGTCGATACCTCTTTTAATGTCCATTGGATTTGCTCCAGATGCTACATTTTTCATTCCTCCAGTGATAATTGCCTGAGCAAGCACAGTAGCTGTAGTTGTTCCATCTCCAGCAATATCTGCTGTTCTTGAAGCTACTTCTTTTACCATTTGAGCACCCATATTTTCTATAGGATCTGCTAATTCTATTTCTTTAGCAACTGTTACACCATCTTTTGTTACGTGTGGTGCACCGTATTTTTTGTCAATTACTACATTTCTTCCTTTAGGGCCTAATGTAACTTTAACAGCATTTGCTAATGCATCAACACCTTTTTTCATTCGGTCTCTTGCATCTATATCAAAAACGATTTCTTTTGCCATTTTTTAATAATTTTTAAGTTTGTTTTTAATGAATATTAATTTTTGTTTACTTATCCAACGATGGCATAAATATCACTTTCTTTCATAATAAGATAATCGCCACCATCAATTTTAATTTCAGTGCCGCTGTATTGTCCATAAAGAACTTCGTCCCCAACTTTTACCGTCATTGGTTCATCTTTTTTACCAACACCAGCAGCAATTACTTTACCTCTTTTAGGTTTTTCTTTTGCGGTATCCGGAATAATGATTCCTCCCACTGTTTTTTCTTCTGCGGCAGCAGGCTCAATCAGAACTCTATCTGCCAATGGCTTTACGTTCAATCCCATTTTTATTTTTTTATTTATTAAATTAATGTTTAATTTTTCAATGTTTGCTTTTGTCATTTTTTGTGCCAATTCAAGATGTTGATTTTTTTAAGACAAAATGACTTTTACTGAAAAGTTTATGACAAAAAAAATGTCATATTGACAAATCAACATGACATTTTAAATAAGATAAGTTTTTTAAATTATGGTGTCGTTTCTGTAGGAGCACCTGTAAAAGTTTGAGACTGTGGTCCTGTTCCATTTCCAGCAGGATTTCCCATAAAAACAGAGATTAAACACACAAAAGCAATCACTGCAGCTAAATACCAAGTTGCTTTTTCGATGGTTTCTGTAGATTGCGCTACGTTACCAATTTGGTTTACTGCACCAAAACTAGAATCCAAACCTCCTCCCTTAGAGTTTTGAACCATTACTACTAATACAAGTAAAACACTTGCTATAATCACTACTAATCCTAATATTGTTATCATTTTACTATAATTTCTAATTAAAAATCTACTTGTCGTATTCCATTTTTTCTTTCAAAAATCGAATTCGGCTTGCAAAGAAAGTGTTTTTTTCTGGAAAATTCAACATCAATTGCTCAAATATTTTTATTGCTTTGTCATATTTACCTTGTTTCGCATATATATTGGCTAATGTTTCGGTCACAAAATCTTCGTTTTCCACTAGGCTCAATTGCCCCAATTCTTTAGGGGTTATAGGCTCTTCAGAGATGTTAATCTTTTTATTTTTTTGTGCAATAAATCGGTCTATCAAATCTCTTGAAGAGAGTAGTGTTTTTGGTGATTCTTCAATATTTTCTTCAATTGGAGCATCTTTTTCTTTCATTGAAACCAACCAATCGCTAAATTTTTGAGGTTTTAGTGATGCTGTTTCATCCTTAACAACTTCCTTTGGAAAGGTTTCTTTATAATCTTTTATTGGTTTTTCATGCTCAATTTCTTGAAGGAGTTCGTCAACATCAAGTTGTATCGAATTGTTGATGGCTTCAATTAATATATCCTCTTCTAATTCATTTCTTTCTTTGACTGATTCAATATCAGGTGTTTTTTCAACATCAACTGTATCAACTTCATCCTTTTCTTTTGGCAAATCAACAACTTCTACATTTGATTCTGTTTGAAGTTGTTCATTTTGATTTTCAACTAGCGTAAGGTTTACTTTCTCTATTGTCTCTTGAAGTTTTTGAGCATAAAGAACCTGATATAAAACTCCTCTGTCGGGAACAGAAATTGCTGCTTTTCGTAATATGGAGTCCAAAGATACATCTTCAACATTGTGAAGACCTTTTGATAAAAGAATCTGAAAAACACTTGTGTAAGGGTATAAATCAACCATTTTTTGTAGTTGGTTTACTCCTTCTTTATCAATATTTGAAGGGTTTTCAAGCCACGAAGCAAACGTTGAATTTGTCAAATCTTTGGTTTTTTTACTTCCACAAAGATAAGTATTTGTGTGATTATATTATTTGAATCTCATTAATTAATTGATGTAACCATCCAAAACATGAACAAAAACACATTTATCGACCATATTTAGGAATATACCAAGTTTATATTGTAATAGGGCGAATTTATTTTGCTAGTATGATTTGTGCTATTACCTTTGCGGTAGGGGTAGTTAAATAGTGTGCTACTTCTTACAGTAGCACATGGTCCTGGCTTCGAAAGAAGTCAGGACTTTTTTTTGATTACACTCTTCAAAAATTTGTTGCTTTGCTTTTAAAAGCAGGGAAAAATTTATGTAAGTTTGTTCAAGTTTTGAGCATCATCTTAATCATATTATATTTTGTCCTTTTCTGCTGGATATTAAAAAAATGGCGGTTTTTTAATTCCTCTGGAATACAGCCAAAATTTTTATATGCTGCATTTACAATAAAGTTTCTTGCAAGTATTTTTTTGGTCTACATTTATTCCCATTTTTATACAGAAAGAAGTGAAGCCGATGTTTTTAAGTACTTCGATGATAGTGCTGTTTTTTTTGGAGCTTTGCTAGAAAACCCATTAGATTTTTTCAAATTAGTGTTGGGTTATGGTACAGACACTGATTATTTTTTTGATCAGTATTTTATTCACATGAACAATTGGGATAGAGCCTACGACAGCAACATTTATAATGACAGTCATACCATTATTAAATTTAATGCTATGATCAGACTTTTCTCATTTGGAGTGTATGAGGTGCACAGTTTATTCTTTTGTATGTTTTCAATGATTGGAACTGTAGCGATATACAAAACTGTCAAAAAATATTTTGAAAATTTAAATTTGATATTACTCCTTGTTTTATTTTTTCTGCCCTCTCTTTTCCTCTGGACTTCAGGAGTATTAAAAGAAGGAATTCTTATAATGGCTTTGGGTTTAATGATTTATGCTATTCATATCATATTGGAAAATCAAATCAACAAAAAAGCCTTGTTTTTGATTTTTCTCACATTATTTTTAATGTTATACATTAAATTTTATGTTTTGCTTGCTTTTGTTCCTTCAATGGTTGCACTGGTGATGGCGCATTATTTATCTATCAAAAAAACGTATGTATATATTGTTGTTGTTTTGCTATTTTCCTTTTTAGCTTTCAATGCTAAACACATTCCTCCGCATATAGATTTTGTAAAGGTTTTGGTAAGGAAACAACAAGATTTTAAAAGATTAGCAGAGTGGCAAAATGCAGGAAGTGAATTTGAACTTACGAGTTTGGAACCTCATTTTTGGGGCGTCATTAAAGTTGTTCCAGAGGGTCTTACTAATTGTTTTATTAGACCTTTGCCATGGAATGCTAAAAGTATGATTTATTATCCTGCAATTATAGAAAACATATTTATTATTATGCTTTTATTGGGTAGTTTTTTGGCTTTCGTAAAAAAGGAGATTTATTTTAAAAACAACGCCTTAAATCTTCTTTTGTTTTGCCTTGTTTTTTCCCTTTTGCTTTTTATAATCATTGGCATCACCACGCCTGTTTCTGGTGCATTGGTTAGATACAAAGTTCCTGCATTACCTTTTTTGAGTGTAGGATTGTTATACTTATTACAAAACTCAAAAAATTTAAACTTTATAGAAAGGAAGTTGAAGGGGGGTGGGATGTTTAAAAGTTCAGAATGAAACAAATACTATTCAAAAGGATATTTTATATTGGGACATTTATAATGAGGATCTAATTCACTTTTTGAAGGTAAATTATTGTAATTTTCTAGTCCTACGCCAATATACAAAATGTTATTCTCATATAAAAACACATTATGATTTATATAACTATAGTAATTCTCTTGATCTGTATCTTCATGACCATATCCTGCGAAATAAGAGTCTACTAGATAATAGTTCCCAATTTTTTTTATCTCTAAAAACTCTTCACCCCATTCGTTTCCTGACCAACCATAATCGCTTATCCATCTACACCAACCAGCATCAATAACACAAGTTTCCTCATCAGCACACCAAACACCAAATATTTCGAAAGGTAAAGTTAGTTTTGGCTGTAAAAGTTGCGATAAACTGTCAATTTCTTTTATTTTAATTGTCAATAATTTTTTTAAAGAGTCAATTTCCTTATTTTGGATTTCAAGATCTGCCTCACTATTTAACAATTCATTTTCATTTACTATTAAGCTTTGTTCTAAAGAAATAATTTCTTTGTTTTTTATCTCTATACTAACTTCTAACTCTTTTATTTGTGTCTTTGAAATGGCTCTCTCCTTATCTAAAATCAGTTGTAAACTATCTTTAGAAAATGTTAATTGCTCAATTTGTTCTTTTTTATTTTGAGAAAAGAATTGATCTGTAATGATAAAAAGAATTAATACTACCGAAAAACATTTCATTTTATTATTTATTAAATTTTCGTTATTTTAATACTATTCTTTAACAACTTTGACTGTCTGTAAAGTATTTTCACCTAAACTGAAAACATAAACACCATTTGATAAAGAACTAATATCAATTGTGGTGTTTTCTTTAATTATTTTTTCTGATAAAACTATTCTTCCAGTATTATCATAAATTTTATAAACTTCTCCAATAAGTTTACTATCTATATTTACATTAATTACATTTTTAGATGGGTTAGGAAAAACTGAAAATAAATTATTGTTTAAATTATCATCTATGCCTACATTGTTATTTACATTTAATATAGCTATATCAGAAGTGTCAGCACATGAACCAGAGTTGATAACACAACGAAATGGCTGATTATTATTACTCATCGTTACATTTGAAACTGTTAATGTATTAGTAGTTGTGCCACTGTATTGTCCTACACTATTTAAGTTTTGATAGCCTACTCCAAGATCTGTTTGCCATTGGAAAGTTGCGTTTGGATCAGATGAGCCTACAATAAATTCAGCGTTATTACTTATATTAATGGTTTGATCTAAAGGTTGGGTATTAATAGATAATTGACATCCAGCATACAAGTTTGATATTTCTTGTGTCGTTAAAGCACGATTCCAAATACCAATGTCATCTATTTTTCCATCACAATATCTCCAATAACCATTTGCCGCGTGTGATTCACCAATAACAACACCAGAATTACCTAACATGTTTAAGGGTATTGATGTATTAATAGATTCTACAAGGATTCCATTTAAATACAAATTTAAAGTAATTTCATCATATGAAAAAACAACATTGTGCCAAGAATTTAATACTACAGGTATGCTGTGAGTTACTATTGCAACATTTTGATTATTATTTGGAGCAGCTTCAAAAATTGCAGCATACAGCCCATCAACATCGAAGCCTAAAACCCATGTTTGCCCATTAGGATTTGAATATCCATATTGAAACCGTTCTATTATTGTTGAATTTGGATCACCAGAATTACCACTCCAAAAATAATTACGGGGGTTAATCCAAGCAGAAACTGTAATTTTTGATACGTTTAAAATTGGAGAATATGGAATATATACAGCATTGTTTTGAGTGCCCCAGCCAGCATTATTATAATTATAATCATAGGCTGAAATTGCAGCATTAAATCTGTCTGATGTGAGGTTTGCTCCTAAAACATTTCCATTCAAAGAATTCCCACTTTCGTCATTGGCATTACCATTAAAAGGCCACCATCCAACAAGACCATTAGTCGGGATGTAAGATGGTATTTGAGCAAGATTAAAAACTGGAGTCAATAGCATTGTTATAAAACTGATTACTACAATGTGTTTGTTGAATTTTATTTTCATGTTTTATTTTTTTGGATTTTTTTACAAATATATAAACATATTTTACATATCTGTGCATATAAGTTGTAATTATTTTTTCTTATTATGCTTCTCACATTTGTAAAATATGATACACAAAGGTGAAATAATCGAAAAAGCAGTAAGAAAAACAGGTTATCCAATTACACTTTTGGCAAAACGATTAGGAAAAAGTAGAAGACATGTATATAATCTTTTTTCCAATCGTTCTGTTTCCATTGAAGTGATAATTGAAATTGGTAAAATCATTCAATATGATTTTTCGAAAGAAATATCTGAACTAAGTAAAATTCCTGAAAATTACAAAATTGACGTTGCTTCTGAGCCTCATATAAATTTTGAAGATGCTCGTTATTGGAAATCCAAATATTTTGAATTGTTAGATATGCACCACCTTTTGCTTAAGAAAGAATTTGAAGATTATTTTAATAAATCTATTAAATCTGATTAATCTTAATTCTAAAATGCAGTAATCAACAAATCCAAATCTTTGTAAGGCAAATGAAACGTTTCTCCCAAGTAACTAGAGGTTAGTGTTCCATTGTAAATGTAAACTCCATGTCGGAATCCTTTTTGTGTTCTAATCAATTTTTCACAGCCTCCTCCATCAGCAATTTCCAAAACTAAAGGCGCGAAAATATTACTTAATGCAAAAGATGCTGTTCTAGAAACCCTTGATGCAACATTTGGTACACAATAATGAACCACTCCATGTTTCTCGAAAGTTGGTCTTTCGTGAGTTGTTACTTTAGATGTCTCGAAACAACCACCTTGGTCAATGCTCACATCAACAATTACGGAACCTTGTTTCATGTTTTCGACCATGCTTTCAGAAACCACACAAGGTGTTCTTCCGTAAGGAGCTCTCAATGCTCCAATAGCAACATCTGCGCTTCTTAAATTCTTTTCTAAAACCTTGGGTTGTATGACTGAAGTGAAAACCCTTTGCCCTAATTCGTTTTGTAGTCTTCTTAGTTTAGAAACAGAATTGTCAAATACTTTAACAGATGCACCCAAAGCAAGGGCGTTTCTGGCAGCATAGGAACCTACTGTTCCTGCTCCGATAATTACTACCTCAACAGGAGCAATTCCAGCAATTCCCCCCATTATCAAACCCTTTCCTTTATTGACATTACTTAAAAGTTCTGCCGCA
>CAWUIK010000089.1:0-10921 GCA_963922585.1 uncultured Flavobacteriales bacterium
AAAAGCAAAAGTTTCTTGTGATGTTGTTGTCTGTAGTATTTTTGTAAACCCAACTCAATTTAATAACCCAAAAGATTTTGAGAGATACCCAATTAAAACAGATGAAGATATATTGGCTCTGGAGTCTGTAGGTTGTGATGTATTGTATCTTCCTGAAAATCCTGACGATATTTATCAAAATGAAACAGATTTTGAAGTTGATTTGGGACTTTTGGACAAAGTAATGGAAGGCATCAATAGGCCAGGACATTTCAAAGGGGTGATGCGAGTAGTGAAATTGCTTTTTGAAATTGTAAAACCTACCCATTCTTACTTTGGTATGAAAGATTACCAACAATATTTGATTGTAAAAGAAATGGTAAAACAATTGAATATGGGAATCGAAATTGTGGGCTGTGAAACCATTCGTGAAGCAGATGGATTGGCAATGAGTTCTAGGAATTTATTGCTTACCCTTCCAGAAAGACAAGTAGCTACAACACTCATCAAAACATTAGAATACTGCAAAGAACATATTGATTTGGTTCCAACAGATGAATTAGAACAAAGATGCCTTGCCATGATGAAACAATATGGAGATCCAGAATATTTTGTAATTAGAAGAGCGGATAATCTTCAAAAATTTGATGCAGATTATCAAGGAGAAATACGAGCATTTGTTGTTTGTACGATAGGAAAAGTAAGATTGATTGACAACTTGAAAGTCAAATAACTTAAAAATTGTAATTTTGCGCTTATGTTATTACAGATGTTTAAAGGAAAAATTCATCGTGCTACTGTTACACAGGCAGATTTGAATTATATAGGAAGTATTACCATTGATGAAGATTTGATGGATGCCGCTCATATTATTGAAGGCGAAAGAGTTCAAATTGTGAATATCAACAATGGGGAAAGATTAGAAACATACACTATAAAAGGAAAAAGAGGAAGTGGTGTAATTTGTTTGAATGGAGCTGCTGCAAGAAGAGTGGCTGTTGGAGATAAAATAATCATTATCAGTTATGCTTGGATGGACGAAAATGAAGCCAAAACATACAAGCCGGGGATCGCTTTTCCAGATGACAACAATTTATTGAAATAATCGTTATTTTGTTGTGAAAAAAATCATAATTAACACATTAAAAATTGTAATCCCAGTTTTATTGGGCATATACATCAGTTGGTATTTTTGGTCTAGTTTTGATGAAGAACAAAAGCATCAATTTATATTGGTATTTAAGCAAGCCGATTATTTTTGGGTCTTTTTAGCCTTAATCATTGGTTTTATGAGTCATTTAAGTAGGGCAATTAGATGGAAATATGCGCTCAAACCTTTGGGGCACAATCCAAGCACCTTTAACTCTTACAACGCAATTATGATTGGATACATTGCGAATATTTTAGTGCCTAGAATGGGAGAAGCGAGTAGAGCAGGTGTTTTGAAAGCGACTGATGATGTGCCATTTGAAAAAGCATTTGGATCTATAGTGGCAGAAAGAGTGATAGATGTAATATGCTTAGCGTTGGTTTCAGGAGGTGCTTTACTTTTTAATTTGGATAAGGTAGATCAATTAATTGGATTAAAAGAGGTGATTAATAGAGAAAAAGAAAGTGCATCGGAACCCTCTACTCCATGGCTAATGTATGTAATTATTGGGGTGCTAATTTTAGGAATTATTGGTTTCGCTATAGCTTGGTTTAAGGTACCTAAATTTAAAGAAAAATTGACCACTTTTATTGGAGGACTAAAAGAAGGTCTTGTATCCATTTTCAAAATGAAAGACAGAGTTCCTTATTTATTGCATACTTTAATAATTTGGGTTTGTTATGTTGGAATGTTTTGGGTCGTTTTTTATGCGCTACCTTTTACTTCTGTTTTGCCCATTGAAGCAATAATGGCGGGATTTGTTGCAGGAACAATTGGATTTATTATTGTTCAAGGAGGAATTGGAACCTATCCATTAATGGTAGGAGCAGTGATTACATTTTTTAGAAATCCAGAGCATTTGGCTGAAAAAGGAATTTTACCAGAAGATACTGGTTTTGGAGCTTTAGTTTGGGCTTCACAAACAGTATTAATCGTTGTGCTTGGTTTGATTTCACTATTTCTAGTTCAACGAAAAAAGAGAAAACTTAGAATAATCAATAAATAAAATACTATGTACGGAAAATTAAAATCTCAACTCCAAAATGATTTAGAACAACTTAAGTTTGAAGGATTATATAAAAATGAAAGAGTTATTACAACACCTCAAGGTGCAGAGGTAAGTGTAAACAATGAAAAAGAAGTCATTATTATGTGTGCCAACAACTATTTAGGGTTGTCTTCACATCCTGATGTGATTAAAGCAGCAAAAGAAACTTTAGATACGCATGGTTTTGGAATGTCTTCGGTTAGATTTATTTGTGGTACACAAGACATTCATAAAGAATTAGAGGTAAAAATCGCAAAGTTTTATGGTACAGAAGATACTATTTTGTATGCCGCAGCTTTTGATGCTAACGGTGGTGTTTTCGAACCACTTTTCAATGAAGAAGATGCAATCATTTCTGACGAACTCAATCACGCATCTATCATAGATGGAGTGAGACTATGTAAAGCACAAAGATACAGATACAAACACAGTGATATGGCAAACTTGGAGCAACAATTGATTGCTGCTCAAGCACAAAGAAATAGAATCATCGTAACAGATGGCGTTTTTTCTATGGATGGTGATATTGCTAAAATGAATGAAATTTGTGATTTAGCAGACAAATATGATGCTTTGGTAATGACAGATGAATGTCATTCAGCTGGATTTATTGGAAAAACTGGAAGAGGAGTTCCAGAATACCACAATGTGATGGACAGAGTGGACATCATCACTGGGACTTTAGGAAAAGCACTTGGTGGAGCTATGGGAGGTTATACCACAGGAAAGAAAGAAATTATCGAAATGTTACGTCAGAAGTCTAGACCTTATTTATTTTCAAATAGTTTGGCGCCAAGCATTGTCGGTGCTGCCAACAAAGTTTTTGATATTTTGAGTTCGAGTACTGCTTTGAGAGATAAATTGGAGGAAAATACAAAATACTTCAAAGATAAAATCATCGCTGCAGGTTTTGACGTAAAGGAAGGTGATTCACCTATTGTTCCAATCATGCTGTATGATGCTGCATTATCACAAAAATTTGCCGAAGGTTTATTGAAAGAAGGAGTATATGCCATTGGATTCTTTTATCCTGTTGTGCCTAAAGGTAAAGCAAGAATCAGAACACAAATTTCTGCTGCTCACGAAAGACATCACTTAGACAAAGCCATTGCCGCGTTTATCAAAGTGGGTAAAGACTTGGGGGTGATATAGGTTTTACCACACTCTCCAATCCATCACATTGTTTTCGATACGTGAAGTCGGTTGTTGTTTTCCGTTGGATAATTGAGTAACTTGCGTGGCAACATACTGTTGCAATTCAGAGAGCATGATGACTCCGTCTTTGTTAAGATCTGCTTTTTGAGTTTTTAAACCATAAAGTAAACAATAGGTAAAAAGTCCATTTTGCCATTCACTACTTTCCATAGCAAACTCCATCCCACCAGCAGAAGAAATCACTGTGGCTCCTGTTCCTTTTCTTAGGTCGGTAAATAATGATTTGGTCAACTCAGAAGTGTTTTGTAGTCCCAAATGACTTTCTTTTTGCGCTACTGAATTTCCTGCTTGTCTAAACTGAACATCGCCTATTTCTTGTTCCGTTGCAACTGCAAATTCTACTTCTTCTTTGTCTATTTCACCGCTGTGGCAAGCATCGATCAAAAGTGTTTTCTTGAGTGGAGCAATTCCGTCCAATAAATTTTCTAAACTTTCGTAAGCAATTCCTTTGGATGATGGATTACTAAAATCCATATCGTAACTGGCTAAGTAGTAATCTAGTTTTGCATCCAAAACCCCATGTCCTGCAAAAAACAAGATAACTTCATCATTTCTCCCTGATTTTTCTAAAAATTGCTTCAATTGTTCGATGTTTTCTTTGGTAACTTCTTGGTTGGTCAGCGTTTTGGCAATTACTTGATCATAGTTTTTGTTGTTGGCATAAACTTTAGCAATATCTTCTGCATCTTTAACTGCAAATTTAAGGTTGTATTGTTTTTGTTGAAATTCACTTACACCGATGGAAATGAGATAGAGATTGGGTTTTTCATTTCCTGCTTTACAATTTACTGTAAATGTTTCTTTGTAGCTTTCTGCTCCCGCTTGATTCAAAACAGAGACTTGGATTTTGTTTTCACCATTTGCTAATTTTAGGTTGATTTTAGTTTTGTATTCCAAAACTTGTTTGTCTCTAATGTCAATACCTTTCGTGCCATAAACAGCCACATCATTGATCCAAATATTGATTCTATCCAATGGATATTTAGCGTCTTTTATATTGAGGTTCAAATCCAAACTATCTGTTTCGATGATGCTAGGAAGCGCTTCAAAATTTTCAATTTTTATTTCAGGCAAATGAAAATCATCTTTGAGCATTTCCTCTGTGAAATTCATTTTTTTGAGGCGTTTTAGATACGCTTGGTGATAGGCTTTTACTAACGAACTGTCGGCATACCCCAAACGGTCTAAAACAATATCAGGGCGATTGAATTTGAGATCAAATTGTTCGAAGGGATAAGATTTAAAATTGCTTCTAAACACTAAATCATTAGTATGTTTTGAATTAGAAAAATAGTACTTATTTGGCAAAGAAACTATAAAAGAATTGTCATCGTAAAGGTAGAAGCTTGCTACTTTTTCATCTTTTTTGAACAATTCAAAACCATTGTTATAACCATATATTTTGGTGCTTTTATTTTCATTATATACCGTGTAATCACCTCTGTTTTTTGGGTCAAAACTATTTAGTTTGTTGAAAGTAAAGTCAGTCTTCGGTATTTTTTCATATTGATTTAAGTTATATACTTTATCAAAATACTGCAATGTTGTATCCGACAATAAACTTAAATGGTGGTCCAAATCATAATCATTGTGGTAATAAGTATAGTCTAATTTGTTGACTAATTCTAACGTTTTACTATCCAATACAATTAAGTAACCCAAACCGTATATAATGTTATCTTTATATCTTACCATAAACCTAGAATCATCTGGCGAAAAAGAAATAAATGAGTCAAAATAGACTTTGTTAATCAATGAATTAGTGCTTTTTTCAATTTTATTTGTATTGAAATTTACTTTAAGGATTCTATCATTGTACAATAAAATAGCAGTAGAATTATCTTTTAGAACATGAATTTTATAAGGTGTTTTGGCAACTCCATTTTGTGAGGATAGCGAAGACTTAAATTCATTCGATAAGTTTATTGTATTGTCTTTTCTATTGTCTTTGAAGGAAAAGATTAAATCATTTGGGTTATTCAAATCTATAGTTGCGCAAATTAAAGAGTCTTGAGAATAGGTTGTTAAAAACGCATTGTTTGCGTTAGAAAACGTCATTTTTTTCAAATCAAGAACTCGGAAATTGTCCTCGTACAAAAATGAAAACTGAAGCTTATCTTGCTCGTTGTAGTTTAATTTTGAATAACTCCAATCAACTCCTAAACGACCTAAAATCAAATTTTTTGTAATGACATTTGGTTCATTAATTGTTTCAAATGTTTTGTTTTTAATGTTATTTATACGACCCGAATTTGATAATAAATAAGCATTTTCTGCTTCTACTTTTACATCAAAAACAAAATCTTCAATAGAGGATAGGTGTTGTATTTTTTCGATTTGTTTATTTTTTAACGAAAAGGCATAAAATACTCCTTCTTTATCAACGATATACAATTCATTTTGAAAAGCATTAAACCAAATGTGATAGCAGTCATGCTCAATTTCTAACGTTATTTTATTTTCTGTTTTGCCAGTGGTCAAATTGATAAACGAAAGTGTTTTTTCGTATGCAAAAACAAGTTGAGAATGGGTCAGGCAATAATCTGAGAAAATCAATTCTTTAGTGTCAAAACTTAATTTAGTTGAAGGTTTTAATTGATTGTGAACCCAAAGTTCATTGCTTATTTGATCATAAAAAGCAAAATGAGTTTTATTGTGTTTCGCACCTCCAACTACTCTGTAAGTATTAACGTTTTGTCCCTCTTTACCTTTGTGTAAAACTTTAGAACTTCCATTTATAATGTTTAATTCATAAATATCGCTTCTAGAGCCTTTATCTATTCCCAATAAAACAAGGTCTTCGTTAGTTGGGTGAGGTATTATGTATTGAACAAACCCGGAAAAAGAATTAACTTCACTTAAGTTTAATAATGGTTGAGATTTTCCATCTCTAATATTGTATATTAACAATTGCTGACCACCACCACCAGAGGTATAATACAAAACATATACATATATATCGTTGATAAAACCAGCTTCTGAAATACTGAAATAATTTTGTAAACTATGTGGTGGATCTTCTGTTTGAATGATGTGGTTGATTTCAGATTTTGAATTCAAATCATAAAATGTCACCATATCTTGATTATACCATAGTAACAAGTTTAGGTTTTTATTAAAATCAACCCTTTTGGCATTAGATTTTCGCTGTATAACAGTATGAATTTCGCTGTCTTTTTGCGAAAGGTCTTCCCACTTCTGTTCTAGTTCTGAAAAGGTATTGCAAGTTGGCGAGATGAGTTCTTTTCCTTCGTAATTTACTAGACCATATTTCCCGTTTTTTCGCACAAAAAAAGTGTTGTCTGAATAATAATCTATTTGCTGATATTCAGTAGGTAAAATAGTGTTGAATTCTAAATCCACAACGCCCAATTTATCTTCTTTTTTGATGATATAGTAACGAGCAGTTTCATGTGACTTGTGAATTTCTTGAAAAGTACCTTTTGAAATTACCTTTCCTTTGTCATTCAAAATCATGAGTTCTTGATTTTTTGAGACGATAAAAGAATTATCGTAAAAACGTTCTAAAAAGTCATAAACGCAAGGAATAATTTCTTCTCCATTTATATTAATTACACCATAAAGTGAATTTCCTTTTTCAGTTTTATTACTTACAATTAATAATTCTGATTCAAGTGAGCCGTATCTAATATAATCGTAATTTTGAGATAACTTTTTACAATCCTTGTCTATTAAAATATACTTTTCATTTTGATCATCTTCAAATACAAATCTATTTTCATTGATTTGACTTACAGTAAATTCGTCATATTGTTTTACACAAGAAACTTCCTTTAGTTCTCCAGTAAATGCATCAAAAAAGACATTTTTTTTATTTAAAGTATCTATACCTTTTAATAAATTATCAGTGATGGCATCTTCGAGTTGATATTGGCAACAAGGGATTAAATTTTCACCTTTTTCGCTGTAAAGTCCTTGGCGATTTACCATTATGTTTCCGTTGTTCAATTTTTTGAAATCGTATTTGCTGATTCCTTCAAATTCGGGTTTTACGATTTGCTCCAATTCGTAGTTTAACATTCCCGATTTTCCATCTTTTTCAATATAAATTCCAATAGCATCACTTAAAAAATCTATAGCGTCATATTCACAACATGAATAGTTATTCGTTACCAAATTGTAAATTCCAATTTTGCCTGAATTTTCATCTTTTACTAATTTTACCGAAAACTGATTTTTTGGCATATAAGAACTGTAAAACTCATTTACATCATGATATTCGATAGGTAGTACAATTCCAGTTTTTATCTCATAAAGCCCTATTTTCTCTCCTTTTCCAACTATGAATTTATTGTACTTGGAGTACATTTTACGGTTTTCAATGTAATCAAATTCTATAGGCACAACCAACTTCCCCATTGAGTCTATAATACCTTTTTTTTGATTGAGTTCTACTTCAGCATAGCCATTTTCAAAAAAAGAGACATAATCCAATGCTTCAGATGCATATTTAAACTTGGTATTTACAATTCTACTTTTATTTTCAAACTCAAACTGAATTAAACCAAACTCAATACTAAAGTAATTTTCATAAAGAGGCTCTAGAATTATTTCTCCATTTTTAGAAATAATTCCAAAAAGCTCATCATTTTCTATAACAAAAGCATTGTCATTCAAAATTTCAATCTCATCATAAATAAATTTTGTAAGTTTTTTTCCAGACTTGTCAAGTAAACACGCTTTTCCTTTATTGTTGTATTTTACAAATTCATAATCAACCGCAACTTTTTGTGAAAAAATAGGAAATGAAAGAAAAAATAAAATGAATAAAGGCAATTTGAGAAACATAGAAAAGGTTTTTTTTAAAACAAAAGGACTATCACGCCTAATTTTGTACAAAGTTACAAAATCTTAATGTCAATAATAATTTAAAATTTATACAAAGATTATTTCCTACTTTCTTCTTGCTGAATACTACCTTTGTAAAAAATATTTTTAAGATGAAAACGATTGACCAAATTAGAAATGATTTTCCAATATTAACCAGAACAGTACATGGAAAACCTTTGGTCTATTTGGATAATGGCGCCACCTCTCAAAAGCCTCAATCTGTTATTTCTTGTATCGAAAATTATTACACTACATACAATAGCAACATTCACAGAGGTGTACATCATTTGAGTCAAATAGCTACTTCTGAGTATGAAGAGGGTAGGAACTTAATTCAAAAATTTATAAATGCAAAACACAATCACGAAGTAATTTTTACGAAAGGAACCACAGATGGAATCAATCTTGTGGCGAGCACCTTTGGAAGGAAATTTATATCTAAAAATGATGAAATTCTCATTTCTGCCATGGAACATCACAGCAATATTGTTCCTTGGCAAATGCTTTGCGAATGGACCGGAGCGACACTTAAAATCATTCCCATCAATTCGAAAGGTGAAATCATTTATGAAGAATTCTTAAGTTTATTATCTGAAAAAACCAAACTCATTGCTGTTACTCATATTTCAAATACGCTTGGAACGATTAACCCTATTGAGAAAATAATTTCTGATGGACATAAAGTGGGCGCAAAAATATTGATTGATGCTGCTCAATCTGTTCCTCATTGTGCATTGGATGTTCAAAAACTAGACTGCGACTTTCTTGTTTTTTCGGGACATAAAATGTTTGGACCAACTGGTGTGGGAGTTTTGTATGGAAAAGAAGCAATCCTAAACAAAATGCCTCCTTATCAAGGTGGAGGGGATATGATCAAAGAAGTGACATTCGAAAAAACAACTTACAATTGTTTACCACATAAATTTGAAGCGGGAACGCCCAATATTGTTGGGGGAATAGGTTTGGCAGAAGCTGTAAGGTATATCAATAGTATTGGTTATGATTTTATTGCGCGCCAAGAAGAAGAACTCTTGAATTACGGAACTCAAAAGCTTTTAGAAATAGAAGGATTGAGAATCATAGGAACAGCAGAACACAAAGCAAGTGTAATCTCATTTTTAATTGATGGTATTCATCCTTTTGATTTAGGAACCATTTTAGACCAACTGGGTATTGCCATAAGAACTGGTCATCATTGTACTCAGCCCTTAATGGATTTTTACAAAATTCCAGGAACTGCTAGAGCTTCATTTGCATTTTACAACACCAAAGAAGAAGTTGATGTGTTGGTAAACGGAATCCAAAGAGCAGTGAAGATGTTGGGGTAGGATTAAATTTAAATCATTCTCCCAAAAGAATTTCTATATCTGCAATCAACTGTTTGATTTGAGCATCAGATGTTGCATCATAAAAACCTCTTATTCTTCCTTTGGTGTCAATAAGCGCAACATTTTCTGTGTGAATAAAATCGTTTTCGCTGCCATGGTCATAATTAGGATCGTTTTCATCAGGACAAATCAAATAGCTTTTTCGAGCCAATTCGTATAAATGTTTTTTATCTCCAGTGAGAAATTGCCAAGTACTAGCATCAGCATTGTATCTTTCGGCATATTCTAGCAAGACTTCCGAACTGTCTATTTCAGGCATTACAGTATGTGAAATCAACATTACTTTTTTATCTTTTTTGAAGTGTTCGTTTACCTTCATCAACTTTCCATTCATAATGGGACATATAGAAGGACAAGTAGCGAAAAAATAGTTGGCAACTACAATTTTGTCTTCCAAAATATCTTGTGTTACCCAATCGCCATTTTGATTTTGTAAATAAAAATCCATGATGGTGTGATTGATGCCTTTGTTTTGAATAGATTTATCAACTAATTCTGGGTTGACATCTACAGGATTGTATATAGGTAAAGTTTCTTTATTTTCTGAAAGAATGTACAAGCCTGCAGAAACACTAACAATAAAAATAATTATAAAGGCAACAATACTTTTCATGATTTAGGTAAACTTTAAAAATGTTCACACTACAAAAGTACTTCACAAAAAGGTTTTATTGTTAATTTTACAGTATAATAATTAATTGTACAATTGATAATTGAAGAATTATGGATCATCTTAGAATTCCTTTCAACATTACCAATCAAATAGAACATCCCACAAGACCTAATTATTTGGTGTTTCATTTCAAGAAAGAAGAAAGCGCTAATGAGTTTGAAAAAGAACTGAAGAATGGTAATTTTTTTTATGAAAGAGCAACACAAGATGAAGATGATGGTTCTGTTCGGCATTTATTTGGCGTAAGAAAATCAGACTTAAACGAAATTGAGGTGATTAATTATGCCATAATAGGAAAATACAGAGAGCCTTTTATTAAAGATAAAAAAGTAAGATATGCCGTTGTTGGATTTGGTATTTTATTGGTTATTTTAGCAATTTTAGGTGCTGTATTGAATTGATAAAGAATAACATAGAAGTTAGATGTCTAGAGTTTTACAATTTGTAAATTATTCCAAAAATAATATTAAACTCAACACCCATCATTGGTAATTCAGTATCATTCGGTTGATAAAGTTCATTTTTTATAGGAACTAAAAAAAGCACTTGTCCACCAACTAAAACACCAACTTTTCGGCTTATATCATAATTTACATTTACTTTCAAGCCATTACTTA
>CAWUIK010000090.1:0-10720 GCA_963922585.1 uncultured Flavobacteriales bacterium
ACAAATCTCAACAACTAAATTTGAAATCCCATCCCATTCATATGCTGTAGTCAATGTCATCATATTCCAACCAACATTTATCGTAACGTTCTGTGGATTGAATACCTGAGTTAAACCTGTTTCCCAAGTAGTTGAAAGAGCATTAATTCCAGTACACCCCATTCTTATAGTATAATTATTGTAATTAGTTGTTCCATTTATTTGTGTAACTTCCCATCCAATCTGAGTAATTTTTCCTCCAACAAATCCCATTGCTTGAAGTTCAGCAGCAGTATATAAGAATTGGTGTTTTGCATTTCTGTACCAATTACCAAATGGGGCTGGCCAAGAAGTTGATGTATTAGCTCCTGTTGGTGTTCCTTGAGTCTGAGTTGAAGCAGCAGCAGAACAAGCTGTATTAGGACTTGGACCACAAGTTGCAGGTACCCCACCTCCTAGATCTGTTTCGAAAAATATAGTATCACCACAAATAATATCAGTTAAATTTGTTGTTACAGTTACATCAGGTGAATATGCTGCAGCAACATTTAAATCAATGGTATCGTATTTAATACAACCTGCCTGACTAGTAATTTGAACCGCATATTGAATTGGACCGGGAGAGGTCGGTGTAACAGTCGGGTTTGAAATATTTATATTATTCAAAAAAGTTGCAGGTGACCAAACATAGGCATAATTCCCAGGTATATTTGGTGTTGCTTCTAATTGAATATCACTATTCAAACAAGATGTTGTAGAACTTTGCGTTAACGAGTATGTAAAATCAGGAACAACATTTACAATAATTGTATCTCTATTGACACAACTTCCAGTTAAATCAGAAACTACTTCATAGGTTGTAGTAACGTTAGGACTTGCAATAGGATTATCACAAGGATTACAAGAAAAATTTGTACCTACTTGAACAGGATCTCCAGAAAGCGCAGTCCAGTTAAAAACATTACCATTGGCAACATTTAATTGAGCTTCATCACCCAAACAAATCGTTTGATCAGGTCCAGCGTTTGTAGACCCTAATACATTCATTGTATACACAATAGTTTGCTGCCCAGTTACTGGACAAGCATTATCCTCTACAGTTACAATGAAAACATTATTACTATTTGCACTTCCAACTGGAGGTGTCCAAGAAACTGTCATTGTTATGACGTTACCATTAGGAGAATTTGGATAACTATATGATACAGTAGAACCCGGTAAAGTACTTGCAATATTTGTATTAATAAATAATGAATCTGCAACATCAGGATCTGAAAAAGACATATCAAATGTAAATGAAACTCCCTCACACATTTCAAGAGTTGTAGGTCCTGTTTGAGTTACTGCACCATTTACATTGTCAATTACACCACTTGTAGCACAATCCACGATTTGGTTGGTACAGTTAAGCACTTCTAATGTAAAATCCTGAACTACTGAACCAACTAAATTACCATTTGCGTCATATTCATCAACTTGAATTGCAATCACAAAACTTCCTTGTTGCGTTAGTACACCAGTTACCTGACCAGTGTTTGGATCTAATGAAAGTCCCGGATAAGGATTAGCAGGCGTATAACCTGCTTGGTAAGGAACTTGACCAACAGCACTAATTGCTGGGGCAACAAAACTGTATACAAGAGTATTTCCATCAGTTTCAACAACACCTAAACCAAAACAAACACTTTGGCCAACACAAGTATAAGGAATAGGTGGTGCGCTAAAATAAGGAGAATTATTACACGGTGCAGTTACACTGTTTAAATCTGCAGAAAAATAATAATTATTTCCTGTACCTACCAAATTTGTAGAAGCATCTCTACAACAACTGCTATAAGCAAAAGTCCAAGTATCACAATCATCAGGTAAAGTTACTACTCCAGTATATACCCAAGCATCATTTCCAGGTATACTTGGACCAGGAGTAGCAGAAGGACATAGTTGAGAAACATCAGTTACTGTACCGTCATTTACAACTTGCAAAACTGGATTGGGTAGCCCACATGTATTAGTTATAGTTATGGTTTCTGTACCTCCAGGTGTAATAAATCCAGTACTTTGATCCTCATAAATAGTAAGAGTAATCAAATATTGATTTGGTCCAACACATTCATAAGTTACATTTCCTCCTGGAACATGCGAACCATAAGCCAATGTAATTGAAAAAAATGTTGAAAGCAATAGAATTAAATTTTTCATACGTTATTTCTATAAAATGAATTTAGGTACAGTAATAAACAAAATTATACAAACTTCAATTAATTAAGTAGTTTTAGTTAAATTTTCTTTACCAAAATTATTCTAATTGTTGTTTTCTTACAATCTTTGACGAATGAATTAACACAAGGTTGCCTTAATATTAAAAAAATGGAAAATTATATTATTAGTTTAGATCAAGGAACTACAAGTTCTAGAAGTATTATTTTTGACTCAAACTCAAATATTATATGCATTCATCAAAAAGAATTTAAACAAATTTTTCCTAAAAGCGGATGGGTAGAACATGACCCCATAGAAATTCTTGATTCTCAAAAAAACACATTAAATTACGTCTTAAATGAATTTAGTTTTGATAAAAAACTTATAAAAACAATTGGTATAACGAATCAGAGGGAAACTGTTGTTGCTTGGAATAAAAACACAGGCCGGCCGTATTACAATGCAATTGTTTGGCAAGACACCAGGACATCAGAGTTTTGTAAAGATTTGATTGCTAAAAATTTATCTAAAACTATTTTAGATAAAACTGGACTCGTTTTGGATTCCTATTTTTCTGCAAGCAAAATGAGATGGATTCTTGACAACTGTCCTAATGCACAAATGGATGCTGATAAAGGAGATTTACTTTTTGGAACGATAGACACTTGGTTAATTTGGAATCTTACTGATAAAAAATCTTTTGTTACAGATGTTTCTAACGCTTCCAGAACACTTCTTTTTAACATCAACACTTTGGAATGGGACGAAGAATTATTAGAGATTTTTGGAATTAATAAAAATTGTTTACCTAAGGTAAAAGCATCTTCAGATTATTTCGGTGAAATAATTATAGAAGATCTCGAGATTCCAATTAATGGTGTGGCTGGAGATCAGCAAGCTGCACTTTTTGGACAGTGTTGTTTTGAAAAAGGAATGGCCAAAAACACATACGGAACAGGGTGTTTTATGTTAATGAACACTGGAAATGAAAGAATTGAAAGTCAAAATGGTTTATTAAGTACTATAGCATGGAAAATTGGTGAAAATGTGACTTATGCTTTGGAAGGAAGTGTTTTTGTGGCTGGTTCTGCAATACAATGGCTTAGAGATGGATTGCAAATAATTGAAGATGCAACTGCTTCAGAAAAATTAGCAAAAGAAGCAAACCCCAATAATGAAGTATATGTAGTTCCTGCCTTTGTTGGCTTGGGAGCTCCTTACTGGGACATGAATGCTAGAGGTGGAATTGTAGGGCTCACTAGAGATACAGGCATTGCAGAAATAACGAAAGCTACGTTAGATTCATTGGCTTATCAAACCAAAGATGTTTTGAATGCCATGATGAAAGATTCAAAAATTGACTTAAAAATTTTGAGAGTTGATGGTGGAGCTTCAGCCAATAATTATTTAATGCAATTTCAATCAGACATGCTTCAAATTGAAATTGATAGACCGATATGTAAAGAATCTACAGCCCTTGGCGTTGCTTTTTTAGCAGGAATTGGAGCAGGAATTTGGAAAGATAATGAACTTTATGACATTCGAAAAGTTGAACACGTTTTTGAACCTAAATTAGATTTAAAAACCTCCGAAATTAAATATCAAAAATGGGAAAAAGCTGTCGAAGTAATTAGATCATGGACCTATTAGGTTTTCAACATAAAACAAATTTCAATAATTATTAATTATAAGATTTATATTACTTTTGTAATAATACCTACTTAAGATAGTAAAAACTGATACCAAAAGATGAAAGTTTATTTAGATAATGCAGCAACAACACCCATGGCGCCAGAAGTTTGGGAAGCGATGGAACCTTTTATGAAAGAACATTTTGGCAATCCTTCTTCCTCTCATGCTTTTGGAAGAAAGACTAAAAATGCCATTGAAATGTCCCGTAGAAAGGTAGCAAGTCTTATCAATGCTGAGCCTGGTGAAATCATTTTCACTTCTGGAGGTACGGAAGCAGATAATATGGCTTTATGGTGTAGTGTTAGGGATCATGGAGTAAAAAGAATTATTACTTCTACTATTGAGCACCATGCCGTAGGACATACTGCAGAGAGTATTTCAGAAAAAGAAGGAACAGAAATAGTTTATGTACATTTAGACGAAAGAGGCTCCGTAAATATGGAACACCTTGAATCTTTATTAAAAGAGGATGTCAAAACTTTGGTTTCTTTGATGCATGCCAACAATGAAATAGGAAACTTACTTCCATTAGAAAAAGTAAATACACTTTGTAAAAAATACAAAGCATTATTTCATTCGGATACAGTTCAAACTATGGGGCATTATCACTTCGACCTCAAAAAAATAGATATTGACTTTATAACTTGTGCAGCACACAAATTTCATGGACCAAAAGGTGTTGGATTCTTATATGTTAATAAAAAACTCCAGATGAGTCAATTTATCCATGGAGGTGCTCAAGAAAGAGGACATCGAGGAGGAACTGAAAATTTATATGGAATTATTGGTTTGGCTAAAGCTATAGAATTAGCATACACCGATCTTGAAGAACATCAGACTCATGTGCAAAACATCAAAAACTATATGAAAAGTCGATTGATAGAAATTGAACCTAAAATAAAATTCAATGGTGAACAAGATGCTGACAAAAGTCTCTACACAGTTTTGAATGTTTGTTTTCCACTTTCCGAAAGTAATGCCATGATGCTTTTCAGTTTGGATATCAACGGAGTTGCCGCTTCTGGAGGCAGCGCTTGTTCATCTGGCAGCAACAAAGGCTCTCATGTTTTGGCTTCACTAGAAGGTTCTGAATACTGTAATGCAATACGGTTCTCTTTTAGCAGATACACAACAAAGGAAGAAATTGACTTTGCTATTGAACAAATTAAAAATTGCACAAGAATTTTGGAAGTTGCTGAAAGTTAATCTTGAATTTCTAATTCTTTCATGCATTCTGAAATTCTAAGTTTCACAAAAGCATGATATGAAATAACATCAGTATATCTCTCATCAATTTTTAAATAAAGTGAAGCGGCTTCTTCAAACTTCTTATTAATATATAATTCATTGGCTCTTTCGAGCAGTAAATCTGCGTTAAACTTTTTGATTTTTTCGTCCAATTCTGATTGAAGTAAAGCATCTAGTTCAGTTATTTTCTCTTGAACCTCTTTGTCTGAAGGGTTCTTTTTGCTCAATGCAATGTATTGATAAAATGATTCGTTATATTTTCCTCTGACATAATTTTCGTATGCTTTGTTTTTTATTAGTTCATATTCTGCTTTTTTGGACTGCTGAGCTTCAATATAAAAATTGAGATACTTGAGCCTTTGTTCGCACAAAGCACAAGAACTATTCAATGCAAGTGCAGATTCAAAATAATTTTTTGATTTGGTATATTTTCCTGCTAGAAAAAACTCATTTCCCATATTCAATGACTCTTCAAACAACTTCAAGTCATACTCTATTTGAATAAAAAGTCTTTCAGAAGCATCGAGAGCCATTTTATCATTATGAAATTCATCTGCAATAGAAAGATATTCATAATAAGCTTCAATTTTTCTATCCTCTTCTTCCAAACTCATTGCTTCTTCAAATCTTTCTTTATAGCGCTGCCTTTTTTGATTCGCTTGAATTACCATTAACTGTCCTTGAATGGTTTTGGAATTATTAATTATGTTGGTAATTTTATTTTTAGGATAAGGTAATGATGGATACATCAAACTTGCATCATCGAAAGTTTTCATTGCAAAAACCTCTTGTTTATCATTTAAAAGACTATCTGCTTTAGATATTAATTCCACATATTTTGAATCCTGATGAAGATATGACTCCAAAGAATCTACAATGGCTATTTTCTTTTTGATATTTTGAGTAGTAAGATAGGTGCAACTATCATTTTGAATACATTTTTTTTCAGCCAAACTATAAAAATATCTTGATTGGGTCCAATTCTTAATTTTTAACAATGAATCCGCTTTTCCAATCAGATACATCTCTTCATTGATTTGAGAAATCAATGTCATAGAGGAAAGTAAAAAAATTATTATGTAAAAATATTTTGTCAATTTAATTTCAATTTTGAAGCGTCATCTACTAAAATAATGCCATTATCAAGCATCCATTGAATTGCAAATTTAAGTTTATCTCGCTTATATTGACTTGATAATTTATTCACATGTTCATTAATCGTAGTGTTTTCTATGGTTTTGATTTGACTTTTAATATCATCTACCATTTGCTTTAAAAGATGGGAATCAACAGGTTTATTCCTTTCTTTTTCGATGCAATAATCACAAACACCACATTCTTCTTTTGAAATTTCACCAAAATACTTCAACAACATTCTAGACCTACACAAATGCTCTGAAAAAGCGTAATGAATCATGCTATTTGTATTCGCAATGGCTGTTTCTTTTAGTTTTGTGTAAAACTCTTTAGGAATGGTGAGTAATTTCATGTCAATCCTCGGCTGCAAAAAAGTAATTGCTACTTCTCCTTCTGCCCTATCATACTCAATCACTTGTAATTGATGTAATTCATTCAAAACTTTTACTACATCCTTAATTGTTATTTTTAACTTCTTTGCAACTTCATTTTCTAAAATTTTCACTGGAGCGTCAAACATTCCACCGTAATTTCTCAGCAAAAACTTAATCACAATATCATATTTGGGATATCTCACTTGGATATCATACAAATCCCTTTGATTCATTAA
Source organism: uncultured Flavobacteriales bacterium (assembly GCA_963922585.1). Lineage (GTDB taxonomy): Bacteria > Bacteroidota > Bacteroidia > Flavobacteriales_D > Parvicellaceae > Parvicella. Next base: position 6,866 of record CAWUIK010000090.1, read on the forward strand.
GATAAAAACTGTAGATTTCACCTTACCATTTTCTGACATTTGCCAATACCCAGCCCTTTCAATAAATGATGCTGAATTGACAATTTCTTTTAAAGTAAAATCACTTTTTGAGCGAAGATTGTCCCAATCGATTCTGAAAGTTTCCAGTTCTCCAGAACCAATCGCCAATCTAAATTCATTGCAAATCAAACCATAAACCCTTTTGATGATATCAATCTGAGGGAAGCGCTGTTCTGTTCTTTTTATTAAATTATCTCTATCTGATTCATTTACTAACAAAACAGCAAAAGATTTTTTCCCATCTCTACCTCCTCTACCTGCTTCTTGAAAATATGCTTCTAGAGATTCAGGTAAATCAACATTTATTACAAACCTCACATCTGGTTTATCTATTCCCATTCCAAAAGCATTGGTAGTACAAATCACTTTAAAATCACCTTTCATCCACAAATGTTGTTTTTTCTCCCTAACATCCATATCCAATCCAGCATGATAATAATCAGAAGTAATACCATTGTTTTTCAAAATATTGGCAAACTCAACTGTTTTATTTCGACTTCTCACATAAATAATCCCAGAACCTTTTTGCTTTCTTATAATCGAAAGCATCAAATCTATTTTCCTTTCATCATTGTAAACAAAATACCTTAAGTTTTCTCTATAAAAACTCTTCTTGATGACCAACTCTTTTTCAAAACCAAGTTTTTGTTGAATATCTTGAACTACTTTAGGAGTAGCTGTTGCAGTAAGTGCTAATAATGGAACGTTTGGTAATAATTTCCTAATTTCTATTATTTCTATATACGAAGGTCTAAAATCATACCCCCATTGACTTATACAATGCGCTTCGTCTATGGCAAGAAGATTAACGTTCATTTTCTTTAATCTTTCTTGAAAAAGAGATGTCTTTAGCCTTTCAGGTGAAACATAGATAAATTTAAAACCTCCGTAAACTGCATTATCTAAAGCAATATCTATTTGACGTTTGGATAAACCAGAATGAATCGCCAAAGCTTTGATGCCTCTTGATTTCAAGTTTTCAACCTGATCTTTCATCAAAGCTATAAGAGGAGTGACTACAATACAAATACCTTCGCGACAAAGCGCAGGAACTTGAAAACAAATAGATTTCCCTCCTCCTGTTGGCAATAGTGCCAAAGTATCATTTCCTTCAAGTACTGAAGTGACAATTTCAAGTTGTGAAGACCTAAAAGAATCATAGCCCCAATACTGTTTTAATATTTTTTTTGGTTCAAATAGCATCGAACCTCTAAATTAATATTATTTTTGCACAATACATTTTTTGTGACCTCAAAATAAAATATATTTTTTTTAAGTGTCATATGAAATAAAATCGAAAAACTTAAAACAAAAAATGAACACAGAAACATTGAACATCATAGTCAACAGAACAAACAACAGCAAAATAGATTCTATAAATTGGGATGACCTACCATTTGGACGAATATTTTCAGACCACATGTTTGTAATGGACTACAAAGATGGAAAATGGGAAAATGCTGAAATTAAAGAGTTTAGTGACTTAAAAATGTCGCCAGCCACCTCAATTCTTCATTATGGTCAGACCTTTTTTGAGGGGATGAAAGCAACAAAGACTGAAGATGGTGAAATTCTATTGTTTAGACCTGAAGAGAATGCAAAAAGATTTAACATTTCAGCAGAACGTATGTGCATGCCAGGAGTTCCTATTCCATTATTCATGGAAGCGTTAAAAACGCTTCTTGATGTTGATAGAAACTGGGTTCCTCAAAAAAGTGGATATTCATTATACATTAGACCATTTATGATTGCTATGGATCCTTATGTAGGAATAAGACCATCTGATACATATAAATTTATAATTTTTACATGTCCAGTTGGAGCCTATTATTCTGAACCAGTTAAAGTAAAGATAGAAACTCACTATAGCAGAGCGGTTGAGGGTGGAACTGGATTTGCTAAAGCAGGCGGTAATTATGCAGGTTCGCTTTACCCTGCTATGAAAGGTCAAGAAGAAGGGTTTAGACAATTAATTTGGACAGACGCAAAAGAACACAAGTATATAGAAGAATCAGGAACAATGAACGTTCTTTTTGTAATCGATGGGAAAATCATTACACCACAATCTAGTGATACAATTCTTGCAGGTGTTACAAGAAGAAGTGTTGTGGACATTGCAAAAGATTGGGGCTATGAAGTTGAAGAAAGAAGAATTTCTGTTGAAGAATTAGTAAACGCTATGAAAGAAGGTCGAATGACTGAAGCTTTTGGTGCAGGTACAGCAGCTACGATTGCTCAGATTAGTGCGATTCATCACGATGGAATTACTTATGATTTGCCTCCAGTTGAAGGTAGAGACTTTTCTAATAAAGTTTTAGAATATTTAGAGCAATATAAAAGCGGAAAGGTAGAAGATAAATTTAATTGGATTGTTAGATTATAATTTTCTTTAAAATATTATTTATCAAAAGACTTGATGATTTCAGGTCTTTTTTTGTGCTAACAAATTTTAACAACAAACTAACAAATACTTTTTAGTTTTATTATACTTTTGTGAAGTGAAAAATATCATTGTAATTATATCAATACTAACAAGTTTTATTTCTTTCGGTCAAACTGATAGAAATCCAAATGTTATTGAAGTTGAAAAAACTGATAAAATTTGTGAATCAGGTTTGGATATAGATTCATGTGCTTACATTCCACTTTACAAAGCAATTTACAATTGGTTGGGAACACCATATAAATATGCAGGCAACTCAAAAAAAGGCATAGATTGTAGTGGTTTTACTAAGGCTGTTATGCGAGATTCGTATGCGCTAGAACTTTCAGGAGGTTCAAGAGATCTTTTTAAAAGATGTGTCCCAGTAGATGAGAAAAATCTTAGAGAAGGAGATTTGGTTTTTTTTAAAATCAACAAATCAAATATTTCTCATGTTGGAGTTTATCTAAAAGATGGATATTTTGCTCATGCATCCGTTACAAGAGGTGTAATGATCAATCATTTATCTGAAGATTATTACAGAAAATATTTTTATTCAGGAGGTAGATTAAGTTTTTCATAAAACATCATTTAGAAATTAAATTTCAAAAATATTTATTGACAATTTAAAAATAATTGTTGAAAACTATTCTAATTAAAATATGTTTTTAAGTCTGTAAAACAATCAATAAAATTTATATTTGTGGGCTAAATTAAAGAGGATAAGAGATGAATTTTATAGTATCAAGTAATAGTTTATTAAAAGCACTGCAAGCAGTTGGAGGTGTATTGAACGCTTCAAACACATTACCAATTTTGGACAACTTCCTTTTCAATATTGGAAAAAACAGTTTATCAATTGCAGTTTCTGATTTAGAATCGACCATGACTACTCAAATAGAAGTTCAATCTAAAGATGAAGGTAGCGTTGCTGTTCCTGCAAAATTATTGCTAGACATTCTTAAAGCTTTGCCTGATCATCCTCTTACATTTTCAATAAATGATTCTTTAGGAATTGAAATATCATCTGACTATGGAAAATATTCTTTAAGTGGATTTAATGCTGATGAGTTTCCTAAAATTCCAGTTATAGAAAAATCATCAAAAGTATCCTTTTGCGCTAAAACACTTCATCATGCTATTAATAAATCTTTATTTGCTTCTGGAAATGATGAATTAAGACCAGTTATGAGTGGAATGTTCTGCCAAATGGATAGTTCTGGAGTTACTTTCGTTGCTACTGACGCACACAAATTAGTGCGATACAAAAGAACTGACGCTTCAAGTGCAGATGTTGCAAGTTTCATTATACCTAAAAAACCACTTAATCTTTTAAAAGGATTACTAGGAAATATTGAAGAAGATGTAATTGT
>CAWUIK010000091.1:0-10461 GCA_963922585.1 uncultured Flavobacteriales bacterium
GTCTAATATCTAGCATCTAACGTCTAATATCTAGCATCTAACGTCTAATATCTAGTGTTTTTTTCAATTATCAAATTATCATAAATCATAACATCATTCAATCTTTCTTCTTTTTCTCAAATTTAAATTCTCGATCTTTCGAAATGTAATATCTTACCGATAAATGCAGCCTATTGTAGGTGTCAAAACTTGCTGTAGGAGGAGTGGAAATATTATAACTGGCTAAGATGTGAAATCCAATTATTTTAAAACCAATAGCAGGAGAAATTGCCATTTTGTAATGTGTAAAATTGGATAGCATTGTAGCATTAATTCCATAAGTGAAATCTAGTCTTCCATACTTTACCCAAGGTCCTGCTTTGAATCCAATGGTATTTGCTTCAAATAGATACTCTCCTGTTGCTGCTATAGCAAACGTTTTTGGATTTTTTAACTTTATCTCTTTCCACTGCCTTTCCATACCTAGTTCAATTCCAAAATAAGTTCCTTTTTGAATTCCAATTAGTAATCCCGTTTTTTTAACGCTAATTTCTGGTATAATAGAATTGAATGGTTTGTGGGCAGATATAGTTTGAAATAAAAACAAGAAAACTAAAAGTGATGGAAATTTTTTCAAAATCTTTTTATTTTAAATAGTTTTTCTCGAAAAATTCTAAATATTTAGGGATGTCCTTTTCTAAAAATAAAGAAGAAAAGTTTTTATCTGTAATCACAAAATAATCAAATTCTTGTAATTTTTTTACTTGGTTATTATTTGTTTTGAATGTCAAATAATAATCTAAAGCATCATCTTTGTCAGCAAATGTTTTTACGGTTATGATTTGATTGTTTTCATCAATAAAACTGCTTTTTACTTCAAGGTTCTTTGTGCTAAATGAGGCCATATTTAAGTCAGAAACTTTACTTCTAGCTTGATTTACACTACCTGCATCATTAGGAAACACCAATACAAAATAATGTTTACTATCTGTATCATAAATATATGCGCTTTCTCCAGAGGAAGCATCAATAACAGATTGTCTATTTTTAAGTTTGTCCAAAGTAGCGTTGGTTTGGTTGAGTACGATTTCATCATCACAATTATTCAAAACATCTTCTAAGGCTTTTTCTACAGCGGCTAAATTATTAGGGTCAGGTTTACTATAACCAACACATAGAGCTTTCATGTAATAGTACTTGCAAAGGTATGGGTTGTCTTTTATTTGAATTCTCTTATCAATTTCAGTTATCGCTTTTTCATAGTTTCTAGATATAAAGTCATTGTAAATCGCCTCGTAAAAAACCTCTTCTTTTTTAGATGCTTGAATTAATTCGTTTAGATAATTAGGGTTTTTCAGGATTTTCCCGTATTCAGAATCAGGATAATCTTTAAGAATCCATTCTTTATATTTGCTGACATTAGAGGCGTTATTGTTTGTTTTGTTTATCAAATAGGATTGATACAATGATTCAACAGCCTTTTGATGAGGTAAGTGTGTTTCAAGTTTTTGAAAAGTAGCAAAAGCAGCATCCAAATCATTTAACTTTTGCTTGTAAATAGTTGCAGCATTGTAATATCCTTCTATAATATCTGAAGTTGCTTTTGCTTCAAGTTTTGAACTACCACATGGCAAATCTTTTTTATAATAATCAACTGTTAGTTTAGGGTCTTTTTCTTTTACATCGTTTTTATTTACAGCTGTTTCATTAAAGAATGAAGCTGATTTATCAGATCTTCGCCAATCATCTTCGTTGAGCCTTGTTCCCCAAACGTCTTTAAATTTGGCAAAACCATTATCTCTCACCTTAGGGTTAAATGCCCAAAAATCGCCTTTGGCGGCTAAATCAGTAGCTGCTACTGGAAGCAATGCTGAATTGGTAGCAATTTGTTTCTGTTCTTCTTGATAAGCAATTTCAGCATCGATTAATTCAAATATTTTCTTTTCTAAATCATTCTCAGAAAGTGAACATAGGCTCAATAAACTATCTTGTCTGTCTGCTAAATTTAAGTTGTTTACCAATTCTGTTAAACTGATGTTTTGAAATTCAATAGTAGCGTATTCAGGATGATCTTTTGGTAAAGAAGTTAAAGTACTATCATAATATTTTTGAGCTTTAATATAGGATTTATTGGCATAGAATAATTTTCCTAATCTCAAAAAAGACTTACTTTTTTGGTTAGGGTTTGAAGTACTCGCCAAAACTGATTTCTCAAGATATACAATTCCTAACTCTGTGTTGTTTTCAGATAATTCGATATCAGCTAAAGCATAATAGATTTGATCTAGATAATCTACGTTTTTTTCGTCTTTGAGCATCTTTTTTAATTCAGATTTGATGCCTTTTTTGTCACCGCCACTATATGCTAAAGCCTTGTTGATTTTAGCCATAAAAGCCATGTCGTATTTTGGGTTTCTTTTTACTACTTCCGCATACAAATCACTTGCTTCTGAATTGTTAAGTTTATGGTTGAGTTGTGCTAAAATAAAGATTAGCCTTGTTTTGAACTGTCTGTCAGAAACCAATTCTATAGAATTTTCTAGAGCAACTTTTGCTTCGTTAAATTCTTTTTTCCTTAAATGATAATCTGCTAAAACAGGGTAGTATTCTACCATGAATGTCTCTGGAATTTTAGCAGGAGCTGTACTTTCTACAGATGATTTTTTTGATTTTGAAGCTTTTTTTCTTTTTTGACCTTTTCTTTTTGTAGATTTTTTCTTTTTGTCAGGTTTATCTTCTTTTGTTTTTTTTGCTTTTTCGTTTTCTACTTGGTCTTCATATTTCTCAAGTAGTTCATCTAATATAGATTTGGCAGCAGGCATGTTTTCATTTTCCATGTGTACTTTAGCCATCCAAAGTTTAGCATCAAATATTATAGGTTGTGTAGGGTATTGTTTGGAAATAAATTCAAATTTTTTAAAAGATTTACCTAATTCTCTCTTATAGAATTGAGATTCTGCAACCACAAACCAGTTGTCGTCAATCCAATCGCACCATTCAGTTTTTTTGTACTGTCCAACTTTTTTGTTGGGCATTTGATGTTTGAAAATTACAATTTCGCATTTTTTGATAGCAGTATCCATGGGTGCTTTAAAAGCTTTGGATTCTTCTTCATTGGGATAGATAAATACGGAGATTATTTTGTCATAATTTTCAGCATAACTTGACTCAAAATTATGAGTAGTTTCTTTTATTATTTCTTTAGCATTCCAATAACCGTTATAATGGGCTGTTGTATTGTGGTATGTTCTGTTAATCCAAGCATCTTTTTCAGTGCTACAATTTAACAAAAGAAATAGACTTAAACAAGTTACTGTATATATATGAATGAATTTTTTCAATTAACTCTGAGTATTTTTAATCACCTATAACTAAGAAACGCCAAAAATATTTTATTTTTAGTTAAAATTTAAATAATAAATGAAGTAATTGTGATTTAAATATAAATAAGGTACATCTTTCCTGTATTTATTGCTTTCAAAAATCAATTAAGATTTTGACTAAACCAGCATTTTCAGATACAGTAAGTTTGTGTATTGGGTTTTTTCCAATATTGTCCCAAAAGAATTTTGCCAGTTCATTTTTTTTGTTGAATTGACAGATTATGGATTTTCCTTGTTTTAATAAAGAATTAACAACTGATGAACCAACACCTTTTCCTCTCCACATGTTCAAAACAAATAAATCATTTATTTTTATATGATTTCCACTAGGTTCAATTAAAACAAATCCGATAATATGATATTCTGCGTGAATAATATAAGCTTGTTTTTCAAAACTAGAAACATATTGAGAAGAAACATTTTGCTCATATTTTCCATTGGGGCCTACTTCAATAGGGATGAATTCACTTAAATCGTGGAAATACAATTGCAATAAATTATCCAAAAGACCTTTGTCGTTGATGCCTGCTTTATAAAGCGAAATATTTAAATTTTGTTCCATAACTGAAAACAAAGATAATAAGAGTTTTTAATTATCTTTGTCAAAATTGGTAAATTAACGTTTTAACAACATTTATTTTGTCTTAAAAACATAAAAAATAAAAAGTTTTTGTATTTTATTTAAATAAGAGTTTGTGAATTAAAAATTTAATTCTAACTTCGCAGCCCCATTTAAGGGAAGTAAGCACACTTTAAAGATTAAAACCGTGAATACACTAAGTTATAAGACAGTTTCTGCCAACAAAGAAACAGCCGATAAAAAATGGCATTTAGTTGATGCAGAAGGACAGACATTAGGAAGATTAGCTACAAGAGTAGCAAAAGTTCTACGTGGTAAGTATAAAACTAATTACACACCTCATGCAGATTGTGGTGATTATGTAGTAGTAATTAATGCAGAAAAAATTGCACTTACTGGTAATAAAATGAATGACAAGATTTATACGCGTCACACAGGATATCCAGGAGGACAAAGAACTTTGACTGCTGCTGAACTATTGGAGAAAAGACCAATCAGATTAGTTGAGAAAGCAGTAAAAGGAATGTTGCCAAAAAACAGATTAGGAAGTAAAATGTATGGTAACATGTTCGTATATGCTGGAACTGAACATGGGCAAGAGGCTCAACAACCAGTAAAATTAGATTTAGATTCAATCAAGTAATAATATTATGAGCGTAATTAATACAATCGGAAGAAGAAAAACATCTGTAGCAAGAGTTTATATGTCTGAAGGTAAAGGTAAAATCACTATCAATAAAAGAGATTTTACGAATTATTTTCCAACAGGAGTTCTTCAATACAAAGTAAATCAACCATTTCAGTTGACTGAGACTACTGGTAAATTTGACGTTAATGTAAACGTTAAAGGTGGTGGAATCAATGGTCAAGTGGAAGCGGTAAGATTAGGAATCGCAAGAGCATTGGTAGAATACAATGCTGAACTTAAACCAGCATTAAAAGCGGAAAGTTTAATGACTCGTGATCCTAGAATGGTTGAACGTAAAAAACCAGGGCAACCGAAAGCACGTAAGAAATTTCAATTTAGCAAGCGTTAATATTTTTATATCTAAGCAAGCACCCAAGCCGGGTGCTTATTTAGTATCTAAGCTTTACCTAACCATCGTAAGATGCTTTTGTATCGCTGCTGAGACAAAAAAAGTAGCTTGAATTATTAATAATCAATTACTCAGTAAAAAGAAAGTAAATTAAAAAAAAATGGCAAAAACAAATTTTGAAGAATTGCTAAGAGCAGGTGCACATTTTGGTCACTTGAAAAGCAAATGGAACCCAGCAATGGCTCCTTACATTTTCGATGAAAGAAAAGGAATTCACATCATCGACCTTAACAAAACAGTAGCAAAAATAGATGATGCTGCTGCAGCAATGCAGTCTATCGCTAAGTCTGGAAGAAAAATCCTTTTCGTTGCAACTAAAAAACAAGCTAAAGACATTATCGAAAGTAGAATTAAACCTACTACAATGCCTTATATCATCGAAAGATGGCCAGGTGGTTTGTTGACTAACTTCAAAACTACTAGAAGAACTATCAAAAAAATGACAACAATTGAAAAATTGTTGAACGAAGAAGGAAATGTAAATATTTCTAAAAGAGAACGTCTTCAAAAATCTAGACAAAAAGATAAAATGGCTAAAGTTTTTGGAAACATTATCGATATGAGTCGTCTTCCTGCTGCCATTTTTATTGTGGATGTTAAAAAAGAAGATATTGCTCTGGCTGAGGCAAAAAAATTAGGAATTCCTGTTTTTGCTATGGTAGATACTAACTCAGATCCTAAACCAATTGATTTTGTAATTCCTTCTAACGATGATGCTTCTAAATCTATTGACCTTGTAGTTAAAATCATGGCTGATGCTATTCAAGATGGTTTGAACGAAAGAAAAGCAGGTAAAGGAAAGTCTAAAGAAGACGATAACGATGAGGAAGAAGATGTTGTAATTAAAGTTACAAAAACTGCTGTAGCATCTGTAGCAAGTCCTGAAGAATAACATTAGATATTTTAATAATTATATAATATTACAATTATGGCGGCAATTACTGCAAAAGACGTTAATGAATTAAGAAAGAAAACCGGAGCAGGTATGATGGACTGTAAAAAAGCCCTTACTGAAGCAAATGGTGACATGAACGAAGCTATTGATATCCTAAGAAAACAAGGGCAAAAAGTAGCTGCTAAAAGAGAAGATAGAGATGCTTCAGAAGGTTTGGTTATTGCAAAAACTACTTCTGATGGAAGTAAAGGTTATATTATTTGTTTGAATTGCGAAACTGATTTCGTTGCTAAAAACGAAGATTTTGGAAAATTAGCAACCGGATTTCTTGATTTAGCAATTCAAAATGAAATTGGCACTAAAGAAGATTTGTTAAAAGCAAACTATAATGGTATTTCTGTTGCAGAAAAAATTACTGAGCAAACTGGAGTTATAGGTGAGAAATTAGAAATCTCTTCTTTTGAGGTTGTAAGTGCTGCTAAAGTTGTAGCATACAATCACCCAGGTAATCAAATCGCTTCTATTGTTGGTTTAACATTAGATGATGAAGATGCTGGAAAACAAGTTGCAATGCAAGTTGTAGCAATGTCTCCAATTGCTTTAGATGAGTCATCAGTTTCTGATGAAATCGTTGCTAAAGAATTAGAAATTGGTAAGGAATTAGCTATTCAAGAAGGAAAACCAGCAGATATGGCTGAGAAAATTGCCAAAGGTAGATTGAACAAATTCTATAAAGAAACTACATTGTTAAATCAAGATTTTATTAGAGACAACAAAATGTCTGTAAAAGACTTTTTGAAATCTAAAAATCCAAACTTAACAGTGACTGAGTTCAGAAGAGTTTCACTATCTGTTTAAGAAACTTTAAATTAATAAACCCTGACAGTTTTACTAGTCGGGGTTTTTTTTGCATATTTGTCTCATAAATTATCCAAACCCAAAATGAAATACAAAAGAATACTTCTAAAACTAAGCGGAGAAGCCCTAATGGGTGACAAACAATTTGGAATCGACAATCAAAGATTGGTTCAGTATGCCAATGAAATCAAAACCATTGCAGATGAAAAGGTAGAAATTGCAATCGTAATTGGTGGAGGAAATATTTTTAGAGGTGTTCAAGCCGAAGAAGGAGGGATGGATAGAACGCAAGGAGATTATATGGGGATGCTTGCAACCATGATTAACAGTATGGCGCTTCAAGCTGCTCTAGAGTCACTTGGTTTAGAAACTAGGCTTCAATCTGCTTTTAATATGCGTGAAGTTGCAGAGCCTTTCATAAAAAGAAAAGCTGTAAGACATCTTGAAAAAGGTAGAATAGTCATATTCGGTGCAGGAACTGGTAATCCATTCTTTACAACAGATTCAGCAGGAGCGCTAAGAGCTATCGAAATTGATGCAGATGTAATTTTAAAAGGAACTAGAGTTGATGGGATTTATGATGCAGATCCTGAAAAGAATCCTAATGCCGTAAAATATAAACATATAACATTTGATGAAGCGTATGCTAAAGGATTAAATGTAATGGATATGACAGCCTTTACTCTTTGTAAAGAAAACAAAATGGATTTGGTGGTGTTTGATATGAATACCAAAGGAAATCTATTGAAAGTCGTTCAAGGTGAATCCATCGGAACAACTGTAGAAGTTTAAAATATTTTTTATTTTTACAAAAAGATTATTATGACAGAAGAAATTGAAATGACTTTAGCAGATGCTGAGGAAGGCATGCAAAAAGCAATTGAACACTTATCAAATGAGTTGACTAAAATTAGAGCGGGAAGGGCTACTCCTTCTATGCTTGATTCAGTAAAGGTAGAGTATTATGGTACACCAACTCCTTTAAGTCAGGTAGGAAATGTAAATACTTTAGATAGCAGAACAATTACTGTTCAGCCTTGGGAAAAAGGTCTTTTGGATGAAATTGCAAAAGGAATTATGAATGCTAACTTAGGTTTGAATCCTCAAAATAATGGAGAAATGATTATTATTTCTGTACCAGTTTTAACAGAGGAAAGAAGAAAAGATTTGGTGAAAAAAGCTAAGGCAGAAGGAGAAAATGCTAAAATTGGAATTAGAGCTAAAAGAAAAGATGCAAATGATTTTATTAAATCATTAAAAAATGATGGTTTAAGTGAAGATATTGCAAAGTCTACAGAAGATACTATTCAAAAACTTACAGATCAATATATTGTAAAAATTGACCATTTAGTTGAGAAAAAAGAAGAAGATATAATGAAGGTTTAAAAATATAATTTTCAACCTAAATGAAACATTCTATCTTTTCTATTGTTTTTTTATTCATTATTTTTTCTTGTTCAGAATCCAAAAGTAAAACAGAAATCAAAAACAAAGAAGTTGTTGTTGAAGATCAAATGACAATTTTTGAGTTTAATGATATTTTAGTTTCAAATTTCAATAATGCAGAGTTGCTTATGCTTGAAATTTGGGAAATGGACAATCAAGATGCACCAGAGGAAGATATCAAATCTAAAGCAGAAGAATATGTAATTGAAATCAATAAAATTCTTGAACAAGTTCAAACAATTAATCCTGTTGGTATAGGAGGTGAAGCCTATCTTGAGGCATACATTGAGCATTTACAATCATACCAAAATATTTTCAACATATTCATAAATTATTCATACATTTTAGCAACTCCAGATGAAGAATGGAACCAAAAAATGGGCGAAGAATGGATGAATAATGCTGAGCCAATTTTCGCAGCATACGAAATATCAATTGAAAAATTAGAAGAAAAACAAGCAAATTATGCTGTTCAGAATAATTTAGATATCGTTCCTTAATCTACTAATATTTTTATTTACCTATTTAGATTAATTCATAATTGCTACACTAAAATATTGTGAGAGTGTTGCTTTATGACTATATTTGCACCCCGAAAAATTGTTTGGACTAACACAAAATATATGAAGTTATCAGAATTTGAATTTGATTTACCCCAAGAACTACTAGCAGAACACCCAACACCTGAACGTGACGAGTCAAGATTGATGGTCCTTAACAGAGAAAAAGGAACAATCGAACATAAAATGTTTAAAGATGTTATTGATTATTTTGATGATGGTGATGTATTTGTTCTAAATAACACAAAGGTTTTTCCTGCTAGAATGTATGGTAACAAAGAGAAGACTGGGGCTAGAATAGAAGTGTTTTTATTAAGAGAACTTAATAGAGAAAGCTTGCTTTGGGATGTTTTGGTTGATCCTGCAAGAAAAATTAGAATTGGAAACAAATTATATTTTGGAGAAAACGATGATTTGGTAGCAGAGGTTATTGATAATACTACTTCTAGAGGAAGAACTCTAAGATTCCTTTTTGATGGACCTTATGAAGAGTTCAAGAGAAGAATTACATATTTGGGGGAAACTCCAATTCCTAAGTACATAAATAGACCTGTTGAGCCTGAAGATGAGGAAAGATATCAAACTATTTTTGCTAAACATGAAGGTGCTGTAGCTGCTCCAACTGCTGGATTACATTTTAGTAAGCACTTATTAAAAAGACTAGAAATAAAAGGAATTAATTTTTCTGAAATAACACTTCATGTTGGTTTGGGTACTTTTAGATCTGTAGAAGTAGAAGATCTTACCAAACACAAAATGGATTCTGAACAATTGATTATAGATCAAAATTGTTGTGATGTAGTTAATAATGCTAAGGCTAGTAAACATAAAGTTTGTGCTGTTGGGACTACTGTAATGAGAGCTTTAGAGACAACCGTTTCAGTTGATAAAAAATTAAATACTTATAATGGATGGACCAATAAATTTATTTTTCCTCCTTATGATTTTGGTATTGCTGATGCTATGATTACTAATTTCCATACTCCAAAATCAACTTTGTTGATGATGGTTTCAGCTTTTGGTGGTCATGATTTAATCAAAGAAGCATACGCACAAGCTATTAAAGAAAAGTATCGTTTCTACTCTTATGGAGACGCTATGTTGATCATCTAATTAGTTTGTGATAAGATGAGGTTGAAAAAATATTTTGGGGATCAATTTAATGAGACCTAAAAAACCTCAATCCATGAACTTCAAACCACGAACTCAATAATTTTGGAAATAAAAAAGAAAGATATTCGACAACTGGACTTGGAAGAGTTGAAATCTTATTTTCTAGTTATTGGAGAAAAAGCATTCAGAGCCAAACAGGTTTATGAATGGCTTTGGAAAAAAGGTGCAACATCATTTACCGAAATGTCAAATCTTTCGAAAGATTTGAGAGAAAAGTTAAATGAGAACTTTGAAATTCGATTTTTAACCATAGGAGAGTCACAAAAAAGCAATGACAAAACAATCAAGAGTGCTTTTAAATTGGCTGATGGAGCAGTAGTTGAAGGAGTTTTAATTCCTACTCCAAAAAGAATGACTGCTTGCATATCTACACAAGTAGGATGTAGTCTCACTTGTGCGTTTTGTGCCACAGGAAAGTTGAAAAGAATGCGAAATCTCAATGCAGATGAAATTTATGATCAGGTGGTTTTAATTTCTAAGCAAGCAGAGG
>CAWUIK010000092.1:0-10341 GCA_963922585.1 uncultured Flavobacteriales bacterium
ATACATTTTTCTCAAGATGTAATTATGAAAATTGAAAATATAAAAACTACTGATGGATATATAAGATTGGCGATTTATGACAGTGAAGAACACTATAATGAAGACAATCCATTACAACTAAAAACTATTGAAAAGAAAAATTTGAAAGATAGAAGCATCACCTTTAGTTTGGATTTACCAAAAGGTATATATGCTATCAAGGTATTAGATGATACTAATGAAAATACAAAAATGGATTATACTTTAGTAGGAATTCCTAAAGAAGGATATGGATTTTCAAATTACATCCACAACGGAGTTACTTTGCCTAAGTTTTATGAGTTTTCATTTTCGGTAAAACCAAATCAAAAAAACTTAGTACTAGTAAAATTAAAATATTGGTTATAAATGAAGTTTTCTCTTAGTATATTTATTTTAATTCTGTCCTTTCAACTTTCTTTTGCTCAAGAAAAGCCTGATTCCATTGCATTTCAGGAAGTATGGCAATTCAACAAAAAAGGAATGTGGACACTTACTTCTTGGTCTTTGGTGAATATCAGTTCAAGTATCATCGCTTCACAAACATTGGATAAAACGCCCAATTATTTTCATCAAATGAATGGCATGTGGAATTCTGTAAATTTAGGATTAGGGACTTTGGGATTGATTTCAAGTTATAGAACACTCAAGAAAAACCAATGGCAAAACTACCCCAACGGCATCAACAAAGCCATCAAATCCTACAAAATCAATTTTTATATTGATTTCGCATACATCACAAGTGGTGCATTGAGTTGGGGTTTGTATCAAAACACTAAAAATCCTGAATTAGCAAAAGGATACGGACAAAGTATCATTACACAAGGATTATTTCTACTTGTATTTGATTATGTGATGTATAAAAGATTGAAAAATATGTTGTAAATAAAATAAACGTTTTTACAAAATAAGTCTTAAAATCTTTTGTTTTGCTGTCTTAAATCTTACAGTCTTCCAAATCAATCTTGAAAAAGCAAACTCAAGGAATTAATACAATACCTCAACCCAGTTGGCTTGGGTCCATCATTGAAAACATGACCTAAATGACCTTTGCATCTTTTACAAACTACTTCAGTTCTGTTCCACCCATACGTACCATCAAACACATGTTCTACATGATTGTTAATGAAATTGGAATAACTTGGCCAACCCGTTCCAGAATTGAATTTATCTTTCGAACTAAAAAGTGGCAGCCCACAACCCTTACAACAATAGGTTCCCTCCGAGTAATGTTTATCGTATGTTCCTGAAAAAGCTCTTTCTGTTCCTTTATTTCTTAAAATTTCATAAGATGATGCATCCAACTTGGTTTTCCAGTTGCTTTCACTAAGATGAATAGGCGTAAGGGTATCTTTTATTTCATTTTTACCTTTGGGATAAGGGATAATTTCATCATTTGAATCAGAACTTGAAATAAAAGCACAACTCATTAATATACTTAGAGATATTATTAAAAAAAAGAAGAATTTTTTCATAACTAAATTTTTATATAAAATTAGTGAAAAGAAAGCATAAATGCAATCCTTATGAATTTAATACTAAAATCTTAGATTGAAATTTCAACACATATAAAAACTAAACTATTTCAATAATTATAATCGATAATTTATAAGATTTTTTAAATTCATCTCCATTAAAATTGGCTTTAATCTAAAATAAAAATCTTTATGTAAGTTTTTTTTCTAAGCACAAAAATCTTCTTACCTTTGTATCCCGTATTTAAATAATCAATTACGGGAAAATGTCATTAAAATCTACAAAATACATCTTCGTAACAGGAGGTGTTGCTTCATCATTAGGTAAAGGAATTATATCTGCATCACTTGCAAAATTACTTCAAGCAAGAGGTCATACAGTTACAATTCAAAAACTTGACCCTTACTTAAATATCGATCCAGGAACACTTAATCCTTATGAGCATGGAGAATGTTATGTAACGGAAGATGGAGCCGAAACAGACTTAGATTTAGGCCATTATGAAAGATTTTTGAACGTTCCCACTTCACAAGCTAATAACGTGACAACAGGTAGAATATATCAATCTGTAATTGGAAAAGAAAGAAGAGGCGCTTATCTTGGAAAAACAGTTCAGGTAATTCCTCATATTACCAACGAAATAAAAGAACATGTTCAAATACTAGGAAATACTGGAATGTATGAATTTGTAGTAACCGAAATTGGAGGAACTGTTGGAGATATTGAATCCTTACCTTTTATTGAATCTGCAAGACAACTCAAATGGGAATATCCAGATGATGTTTTGGTGATTCACCTAACATTACTACCTTATTTAGCTACTTCTGGAGAGGTAAAAACCAAACCAACACAACATTCTGTTCAAAAATTAAGAGAATATGGCATTCAACCAGATATATTGGTATGCAGAACAGAGAAGCCTATCGAACAAGACATTAAAGATAAAATCGCTAGATTTTGTAATGTAAGTAAAGATGCAGTAATCGAATCAATTGATGCAGAATCCATTTATCAAGTTCCACTTTTGATGGAAGATGAAAAATTGGATCAAGTTGTTTTGAGAATGTTGAAGATGCCAATGGATTCTGAGCCCAATTTACAAGCTTGGAAAGGATTTTTAAATAATTTAAAAACAGCATCCAAAACAGTAGAAATAGGTTTGATAGGAAAATATGTAGAACTTAAAGACGCTTATAAATCTATTGCAGAAGCGTTTATTCATGCTGGTGCCACGCTCAATTGCACTGTAAATTTAAAATGGATCCATTCTGAATCATTGGAAGATTCGGATTTAGAAACAAAATTTTCTAAACTATCTGGAATATTAGTGGCTCCTGGATTTGGGACAAGAGGAGTAGATGGGAAAATCAAAGCGGTAAAATATACCAGAGAAAACAATATTCCTTTTTTAGGTATTTGTCTTGGGATGCAAGTTGCTGTGATAGAATTTGCGAGGAATGTCTTAAAACTTGATGATGCACATTCAGTGGAAATTGAACCTAAAACTTCAAATCCTGTTATAGATTTGATGGAAGAGCAAAAAAACATTGTAAAGATGGGTGGTACAATGAGATTGGGTGCTTTTAAATGCAGTCTTAAAAAAGACTCAAGAATTCATGAGGCATATGGAGAATTAAACATTAGTGAAAGACATAGACACCGTTATGAATTTAACAGTAAATATCGAAATCAATTTGAAACAAATGGAATGATTGCTACAGGTTTAAATCCAGATAATGGTTTGGTAGAAGTAGTAGAAATTCCTACACACAGATATTTTATTGGTGTTCAATTTCACCCTGAATATAAAAGTACTGTAGAAAATCCTCATCCGCTATTCAAAAGTTTTATTTCCGCTGCTATCGAATATAAGGAAGAGTTACTTACAAAAGCTTAATTAATGGCGAAGACATTTGCTTTAAATAGAGGGTACTGTCATATAGACGACACAAATTTAATTGTTTCTAAGACCTTAAATCCAGAAGGTGTTAGGAACCCAAAAGTCAACTTTTTTCTTGTTTTCTTCGGAGTTATGCTCATACTAACTATTGTTTATGCCGTAAAAAACTTCATGAGAGGCAGCGCTGTTTTATCTACAGTGTATGGAATTGCAGCGGGTATTATTGGCTTAAATTTAGTTTTTAATTGGAACAAAAATGCAGACACTTGCATTCCATTGAATAGTATTTCAAAAATTGAATTTAAACCTGCTGGAACATTAACAGGAGATTTCTTTATCATAAAATATATTTCAAAAGGAAAAACCAAACAAAAGGTTTTGGTGATGTCTAGAAACAAAAAAGATCAAAAAGAATTGTCTAAAGCAAAAAAATATCTTTCTACAATTGTAGATTTGGTTTAATTGATTGAAAAAACAAGTAGTATATTAATTTCTACTCATCCAATAATCCACCTGTAAGTTTGGCTAGATTGGTTTGAGATTCAATTAAGTTAAACCCTGTTTCAATCATTGCCATGCCTGCTGTAAGATAAGACATTTCGATATCTCTAAAAACAAAAGAATTGATCAATCCTGAGTTTTCTTTCAACTTGGCAATTTCAAAATTTTGTTTGGCTACTTGAAAAGACTTTTTTGTCAATTCAAACATCTGAAGCCTAACTGTGTAAAGATCATAATGGGTTTTCAATTCATTAGACAAAGTTGCTTTCAATTTCTCCATTTGAATTTCATTGACTTCATTTTGCACTTCAAGTGCTTGAATACCTCTTTTTACTTTTCCACCATCATATAAAGTGAAATTTAAAGTGAAATTTGCATAGTAATTAATCGAAACTCCATTTGCTCTAGGAAAATCAGCAATTTTGAATGTGCTGGTTTGGTATTGAGCACCTGTATTGAACGAAACTACAGGATACATCGTAGTTTTTGCTAAAGTGATGTCTTTTTGTAAAATTTCAAGATTGATAAACTCATTTTTGATGTTTTGATTATTACTCAACATTTTAGCTTTCAAATCATCATAGACATAGTAAATCTGTTCTACTTCAAGTTCTTCAGTAAGATTCCACGTTTTGGTTTCCTCAACTCCCATCAAAATATTTAGATTTCTAATCGCATTATCGTAAGCTAATTGTTGCATTAGAATATTAGTGCTGTCTTGATAAAAAGCATTTTCATATTGTAATAAATCCACAGTTAAAGCAACACCTAAATCCTGTCTCAGTTTTTGATATTCCCACTTATTTTTGGAAAGTTCAATCACGTTTTTTAATAAAAGTATTTTCTCTGCCTGCAATTTTGCATTGTAGTAATTTAAAATAATTCCTTGAATGGTATTTTCTACTACCAAAGCGGCATTTCCTTCACTTTGAGATTCTATTTTTTCGAGTTTTTCTTTATTCGCTTTTACTCTAAATCCATTGAATAAAACCCAATTGACATCAGCAGTTCCTTGAATATTATTGGACATTAATAGCGCTTGAATAAAAGAGGTTGGATTTCTAGATTGATCACTCAGTGCATTACCTTGATTCAATCCTAATCTTACCGTTGGATATCTTCCTGCCTCTCCCCAAGTATTTTGAATACGGTTGATTTCAATCGCTTTCTGAGTTAATAATATGTCAAAATTTTGTTTCAATCCCACTTGAATAGCATCTGAAAGAGACAAATCATCTTGCGCTTTCAATGAATGATTGAAAAACATTATTGAAATCAATAAAAAAACTATTTTCAATTTCTGTTCGATATATTTCACTTTACTTAACATTCAATTATTCTATAATTTATGAGAATTCTTTGGTATCTCTTTCTTTTGTATCTTGGGCATTATCAGCATTCACATCAAAGAAAGTAACTTCTTCTACATTTTCTAATTCTTTTGCTCTTTCAGCTATTTTATATACTGGTTCCACTTCTATTCTAGTTGGAGGTATTGAACCACCTCTCCACAACCAGAACCTTGCTCTTCTCATGTCGTTTAAGAACATTATTAAAACTGGAAAGAAAAACAACAATATTAATGTGCCAAATAAAACACCATACGCTACTGAAACAGCCATAGGTATTAAAAACTGTGCTTGAAAACTCTTCTCCATAATCAAAGGGTAAAGTCCAACAACAGTTGTCAAAGAAGTTAGAATAATAGGTCTAAATCTTGATTTCCCAGCCTCTGTTACTGCTTCAAAAGTAGATAGTCCAGCTTTTAATCCTTTATTATATTGATCGAGCATTACCACTGCGTCATTTACCAAAATTCCTACTAAAGCAATAATACCCCAAAAACTAAATAATGAAAAGGCAACTCCTTCGATACCGTGTCCTAACATAGCACTAAAAAGTCCCACAGGAATCACCATCAAAATTATTCTTGCTTGATAGAATGAAGCGAAGTTTAGTGATAAAATTATTAAAATCAGTAAAACTCCCAAAGCAAAAGCTGTAAGTAATCTTTTTCCGGAATCGGCAGCTTTTTCAGCTTGTCCTTTTACTTTAACTTCAGTATTTGGAAACAATTCTGTAAGTTTTGGAAATAATTCTCTCTCAATTCTTGAGTTTACAGATGCAGAAAGTTCTCCATTATACAAACTTCCATAAACTCTAATTTCTTGTTTACCATCTATATGATTGATGGTTACATTTCCTCTTTTTACCTTATAAGATGCTAAACTAGAAAGTGGAAATTCCTGACCTGTAGGTGTTTTGATTTTCATATTGTCAAAATCACCAAAATCATTTCTATCTTCGATTGGAAATCTTGCCCAAACTTTTACTTCATCTCGACCAATAATCAATCTTTGAACTTCCTCACCAAAAAATCCTTGTCGTAATTGAGAAACAATCATTCCTTCAGTAAGTCCTAAAGCATAGGCTTTGTCATAAAGTTTTAATTGCACCTCTCGATTTCCTGCACCAGAATTGTCAACAATATCTTTTACTTCTGGCATTTCCATAATCTGAGCCTTCAACCACTGAGCTGCAGCATTTATTTCCTCTCTATCGGTACTTTGAATTGATAACGAAATATTATTACCAAAAGGTGTGTCTCCTCCTACAGTAAATTTCTCGAATCTATCTAAAGTATCTTTAGGAATTAACTTTTTTATAGTATTTGAAATAGATTCTGTAGATACAAAATTTTGTTCAGCAACAGTAATTCTCAAAGAACCTGCATGATTTCCTGTTTCTCCAATTCGCTGAGCGTTACCAATCGTTGTAGAAATTGTAGTAATGATAGGTTCACCAAATTCTGTTTCCAAAGAGTCTGCATAATCACGAACTAAACCTTCCAAATACCTCATGGTGCTTTCTGTCTGAAATTCTCTATCTCCAGGTTTGAAGGAAACATCCACTTGAATATCATTGAAAGGAATATTAGGAAAAAAGGAGGTTTTGATTGCTCCAGTCATGAGCAATACAAAGACAATTCCTATAAAAACTAACGGTGAAAAAACCCAAAGCCTGTATCTTTTCAACATTCTAACTATCAATCTTCCATACCAATCTCTAGATTTGTTAATTGCTGATTCAATTTTTTTCCTAATTTTTTGATACCAAGAAATTTGACTTGGCTCTAGAATTTTTTTACTTGCCAAGTGAGAAGGTAAGACCAAGAATGCCTCTATCAAAGAAAATGCTAGGCAGGCGATGACACTGAATGCCATTTCTTCCATCATAGCCATATCGCCCCCTACGAAAAGTAAAAATCCAAATGCTACAATAGTTGTCAAAACAGAGGTGAATACAGAAGATAAAACATCCATCGTACCATCAAGTGCTGCTTGAATTGGAGATTTACCTTTTTCATACTGTGAGAAAATACTTTCCGCTATTACAATTCCATCATCTACCAAAATTCCTACAACTAGGATCATTCCAAATAATGAAATCATGTTGATAGTCATTCCATACAATCCTCCCATCCAAAACATTCCCAACATTGAAAATGGAATTCCAAATGCTACCCATAAAGACAACTTCAAACTCAAAAATAAACCTAACACCAAACAAACCAAAATCAACCCAAATGTCAAATTGGAAGTAAGCATATCAATTCTTTGATTTAATAAATCAGAGAACATAAACAAAGTCTGCATCTTAAAATTATCATTCTTTGCGTTGAATTCTTCAATGTAACCTGAAAGTGCTTTTGAAATCTTTCCTAAGTTTTCTGAATTTAATTTTTTAATCAGAATAGTTGCATTTTGTCTTCCATTCACAAAACTTTTAAAAGCAATATCAGAAAATTCAAATCTTACATCTGCAACATCAGAAAGTCTTATCATTTGTCCATCAGGCAATGCCCCAATAACAATTTGTTTAATCATTTCTTGATCAGTAGATTTGTTCATCATTCTGATATACAATTCCTCAGACTCGGATTTGATAGTTCCAGCCGAAACATCTATGTTTTGCATTCTTATTTTCTGAGCAATGGCATCAAAAGTAAGATTGTATTTCAGCAAATCATCATGTCTTATTTCAATAGCAATAATCTGAGGAGGAAACCCTAAAACCTCAACTTGAGAAATATCATTCAGCGCAATTAAATCTCTTTCTATTTCATCTGCTTTGAGTTTCAACTCTTCCAAACTTACGTCTCCTACCAAAGACACAAACCCAACTGTACCACCCATTCCAGACATTCCTCTAGTTTTTTGAGCCACTACTATTGGTCTCTCAGCGCCTGTTGGAAAAGAGTTGATTCCATCTACGGCATTCTTGACTTCTTGTGTGAGAAGATTAATATCCACTTTTTCCTCACTTTCAATCGTGATTCTAGCAAGATTTTCGGATGATTTGGATGAAATTTCTTTAATTCCTTCAATTCCTATCAAAGATTCTTCTATCAAGGTCGTAACTCCCTCTTCCATTTCAATTGGAGAAGCTCCTGGATAGGCAACAGTAATGTAAATTTGATTGGGTTCTAACTCTGGAAAAAAAGATTGATTTAAAGTAAACACATTAATAAGTCCCGCTAATCCAGTTACAATGATGATTGCGTTTGCCCAAATGGGATACTTTATAAAAAATGAAATAACACTTCTCATCCGTTATTAAAATTTTGAAACATTAATAACTTTCACTTCCATACTGTCTGTTGCATTGATGATAGGCTCAACAGCAATCATAGTATTGTCTGGAATACCTTTTACCAAAACAGTATTTTCTTTGAATAATTTTATATCCACTGGATGAGCGATTATTCTACTATTTTCAACATAAAACACTTCATTTTTATTGAAAATGGCTTTTCTTGGCAGTTCTATCAAACTTTCAAATCCTTCACACATTATTTCTGTATTCAAATACATTCCATTATACAAATCAACAGAAGTTTCAATAATATCAATAAATACAGGTACAGATTGCGTTTGAGGATTAACATAAGTACCTTTTCTATTTACTTTTCCTTTTGCTACGGCTACATTATTGTCATACAATACAACTTCAGCACCAGATTTTACCCAATCAATTTCTTCTGATTTGATAGGCACTTCAATTTCTAAATTGCCCTGTCTAATGACTGAAAGCACTGGACTACCAGGTCCTGTAACCGCCCCTTCATCTGTCATGGCATTGAGTACACTTCCATCGAAAGGTGCAATAATCGTGTATTTTTTCAAACGTTCTTGATCGCTTAAAATATTGTAATATTCGCTATATATATTTCTAGAAACAATAAAATTCTTCTCTTTAAAACTTTTCGTTTCAGGAAGTGGAGGTAGGTTTTTTTCTACATCCAAAGCATTGTAAAACTTAAGCCAAGCATCGAAATTCTCTGAATGATCTAGTTTTAAATCTGGAAGAATGTTGGTAAGCATCGTAAGGTAATTACTTTTTCTTGCTTTAAGGACAAGTACCACATCTTGATTTTTGATGTTAAACAATACTTGACCTTTTTTGAATTTGGTTCCTTTCTTTAATTCTATTCCAGCGTTGATAACTCCTTGCACTTCAGAAGTGATATTGATCATTGAACTAGAAACTACTTGTCCAAATCCTGCTGCAGTAATTGGTTTGATTTGATTGGTAAATGGAGCAGCAAATACTTTTACAAAGTTGGTATCTTTTATAGTAGTATCGTTAGCCATAGCATCCGCCAATCTTTTGGCTCTGATTTTTTCTGCGTCTTGCTCACCTTTGCTCATACCAGCATTATAGCCCATCATAAAAGCTAGTACAATCGAAACCAATATTATGATACTGGTGATAATTACTAAAACATGTCTTACTTTCATCCTAAATATTATATCGGAAAAATTTTAATTTATTATTTGAGAGTGCAAAGTTATATTTAAACTCAAACTAGCAAACAAATATTCTTATGAAAGGTTTAAAATAGGGATGGGGAATGATTTTGACGGTTGATGGAAGATGGTTGATGGAATTAAATCAGAAATCAGATAAACTTCACATACCGCTTCGTTTATTAAAAAGAGATGAAAATTGATAATTTGAAAATGAGGCAATTTGAAAATTTGAAAATTTGAAAATTGGTTGATTAGTTAATTGGTTAAATAGTTATTTGGTTGTGACCACTTTGAAAACACCTTTGGAATTGTTTACGCCTGCTTCGAATGTTACGCCTGAGATTTTACCGCAAGGAACGGCTTACCAGTATGACCAATTGAATAGATTGTTGGAGGCAAGAGCCTTTGTGAATTTAGACAATACTACCAACCAATGGCAAAACGCAGGTTCGTATGACGAAAGATATTACAATGCATTTACCTACGATGCCAACGGAAATATAGAAACCCAAATAAGAAAAGACCAATTAGGGGTTTTTATTGATTCATTAACGTACAAATATGCTAAGATAGGTAATCATAAAGTTCAAAACCGATTGTATAGTGTTGATGATTTGTATAATTATGACGATT
>CAWUIK010000093.1:0-9977 GCA_963922585.1 uncultured Flavobacteriales bacterium
AGGAGATTACTCTTTAACCATCACCAATAGTAATGGATGTGAAGTTAATCAAACTTTTTCTGTGATTGCTGCACCTAATCCAATAGCAGATTTCACTCCATCTACAACAAATGGTCAAGGACCTTTAACAGTAGATTACACCAACAACTCTTCAGGTAATAACTTGATTTACGAATGGAATTTTGGAGATGGGAATACTTCAACTGATTTTGAGCCTAATAATACATATGAAAATTATCAAACTTTCACGACTACACTCATCGTTACAGATGAATTTGGATGTATGGATACAGCAAGTGTTTCTATTGTAGTAACTGGATTATTTCCAATATCTATTCCTGAAGGATTCTCTCCGAATGGAGATAACACAAATGACACTTTTGTTATTGAAAATATTGATAAATATCCTAACAACTATTTCTCTGTGTTTAACAGATGGGGTAATATTGTTTACGAACAAGCAGGCTATTTAAATACTTGGAATGGAACGAGTATGGCAAAAGTAAAAGTAGGGGGCGAAGATTTACCTACTGGAACCTACTTTTATATCCTTGACTTAGGTGAGGACTTAGAGGACATGGAACGTATTTACAAAGGATTTATTTATTTAAATCGATAATATTTAAATATAATAAAATAACCAAATATGAAAAAAATAGTTATTTCAATATTAGCGCTTCTTACTTTAAGTATTGCAAACGCACAACAAGATGCAATGTATACGCATTATGCTTACAATACACTTGCTGTAAACCCAGGTTATGCCGGTAGTAGGGACGCACTTACTATAACTGGACTACACAGAAGTCAGTGGGTCGGTTTTGATGGTGCTCCTGATACTCAAACATTAACGCTACACTCCCCTTTTATGAATGATAAAATTGGTTTAGGAATGTCTGTAGTTAATGATAAAATCGGACCCATGAACGTTACTTCTTTTTATGCTGATTTCGCATACAGAATTAAAGTAAGTGATAAAGGAAGATTGTCTTTAGGTCTTAAAGGTGGTGCAAATTTGGTTCAAGGTAATTTGACATCACTTGATTTAGAAGATCAAAATGATGTTAGTTTTTCCCAAAACATTCAAAGTTCTTTTTTACCTAATTTTGGATTTGGGGCGTATTATACTAATGAAAAATTCTATGTAGGAATTTCGACTCCAAAATTGTTAGAAAATGACTTTAAAAATAATATCAATACGAGTACTAGTCAATTGTCTAAAGAAGAAAGACATTATTTCTTAATTGCTGGAGCGGTATTTAACATTAAAGATGGTGGTAAAATTAAGTTTAGACCTACTACATTTATTAAAGTTACTGAAGCAGCCCCTATTCAAGGAGACGTTAGCGGTATGTTTATTTTCCAAGATAAGTTCGAGGTTGGAGCCATGTACAGAACTGGTGATGCAGCAGGTATTTTATTAGGATATAACTTCACGCCTCAATTAAGGTTTGGATATTCTTACGATTTCTCTTTTACTAACAGAACCCTTACGTATAATGGAGGATCTCATGAGGTGATGTTGAGATATGATTTTATTTATGCTGATAAAGGAAGAATTAGATCTCCTAGATATTTTTAATTACTAGATTTTTTAAAGAAAACCAATTTTAAAGTTAAAACTAAAAAATGAAAAAAATTATATTATTTTTTGCTACTTCATTAATATTTTCAATAAGTATAAATGCGCAAAAAAGTGCTAAGGAGATTAAAGGAGATAAATTTTATGAAAGATATTCTTTTTCAAAAGCTATTGAAAAATATATAGAAAGTAAAGAATTGACTAATGAAGGTAAAAAAAGATTGGCAGAAGGTTACAAAAACACCAATCAATATGCAGAAAGTAAATCTGCTTATGAAAAATTTATTTCATCTAGTGACGCTACCGCTGAAGATGTTTTCAACTATGCTTCTATATTAAGGCTTAAAGGAAATTATGAAGAGAGTATTCAATGGCTTGAGAAGTTTAAAGAAATGGCTCCAGAAGATAAAAGAGCCATTAGTTATGTTAATAATGCTGAACAACTGGATAATCTTCACGTTGATGAGGGAAGATATAAAATTACCCACCTTGATGTAAATACTGAAAGTCAAGATTTTGGAACGAGTTATTACAAAGACAAAATAGTTTTTGCAACGACTAGAGAAGGTACAAAAGGTGTAAAAAGAAAATACAATTGGAATGATATGCCATTTCTAAATTTGTATGTTTCTGACAGGGAGGGAGACCAACTTAAGGAGCCTGAGCAACTTAATAAAAGTTTAAATAACAAACTTCACGATGGTCCAGCCTCATTTAATGCCGCTGGAAACCAAATGGTTTTCACAAGAAATGATCCTAAATCTAAAGGTGAAGATGGAACCATTAGACTTCAAATGTACTTTACTCAAAAAGATGAAAAAGATAAATGGCAAAAAGAAGTCCCTTTTAAACTAAACAACCCTAACTATTCTGTTGGTCATCCTTGGATGAATAAAGATGGGAATATGATGTATTTTGCTAGTGACATGCCTGGTGGTATGGGCGGTGTTGATATTTATAGAATTGAAAAAAATACTGATGGTACTTGGGGTGATCCTATTAATCTTGGTGAAACTATTAATACTGAAGGTGATGAAATGTTTCCATTTTATCAAGAAGAACAAGGTATACTATTTTTTGCAAGTAGTGGACACATTGGGTTAGGAGGTTTAGATATTTACATTGCTCCAGATATTGGGGATGGTGAATTTATAAAAATACTCAATGCTGGTGCACCCATGAATACTAGGTTTGATGATTTTTCTTTAATTGTTGATGAAAACATGAAAAAAGGATACTTCACTTCTAATAGAGAAGGTGGAATGGGTGACGATGACATCTATGCTTTTGAATTGTTGAAGCCATTCAACATAGGAAAACAAATTATAGGTACTGCTCTTGATATTGATGGAAATATTCTTGCTAATACTGTTGTTAACCTTTATAATAGTAATGGTGAAATAATCAATACAGTTGAAACTTCTGATGATGGAAAATATAAGTTTAGCGTTGATGCGGATTTAGATTTTAAATTAACTGGTAATAAAGAAGAATATCTAGAGGGTGAAAAAAACGTTTCTACAAAAACTAACGATTACGAAATTATTGCTGATGTAATTTTAGAAAAAGATCCAGGTTTAAATTTATATGCTTTAGTAACAGATAAAAAAACGGGTGATCCACTAGAAGGTGTGAAAATGATTATTAAGGATAACGAGACTGGTATAGTTGAAGAATTTATAACCAAAAACTCTGGTGACTACATTAAAATTCTTAAAGACAAAAAAGTTAATGATAAAGGAAGTTTTGATTTTACGTTAAAAAAAGAAGGGTATTTTAGCAAAACTCAAACATACGAAGAGACTTTTGATAAACCCGGACAATATGATGTTCATATTAAACTTGACTTTACTATGGATCCTTTAGTAACTGATTTAAGTCAAATGGTTCAAATTAATGAAATCTATTTCGACTTTAATAAATACAAAATTAGATCTGAGGCTGCTGTTGAATTAAATAAGATAGTAGAAATTATGAATAAATACCCAGAAATGGTTATCGAACTCGGATCTCATACAGATTGTAGAGGTACTAAATCATACAACATGAAACTTTCTGATAGACGTGCTAAAGCTTCTGCTGAGTATATAAAAGAAAGAATCTCTAACCCTGATAGAATTTACGGTAAAGGCAATGGAGAATCTAAATTACTTAACGACTGTGCTTGTGAAGGTAATAAATTATCTACTTGTAGTGAAGAAGAACATGATCTGAATAGAAGAACAGAATTTAAAGTTATTTCGACTGGTAGTGCTGAAATTAGAGTTAAAACTTCAGGTCATAACTCTTTTGATTAGATTGATTAAAAAGACTCATTGCTCTTTCTTTTGAATCATTTCATTTATCAATGAAGATTCAAAACCACGGCTGTAAAGATAAGAACAAATTTTGCTTTTTTTCTTGAACTGATTACTTTCACTTGTGTTTTCCCATTTGAGATCAATTAATTGAGATAACGCTTCATAATATTCATCATTGTCAATCTCAGAAAGTCCAAGTTCTATGCAAGTTTTT
Source organism: uncultured Flavobacteriales bacterium (assembly GCA_963922585.1). Taxonomy (GTDB): domain Bacteria; phylum Bacteroidota; class Bacteroidia; order Flavobacteriales_D; family Parvicellaceae; genus Parvicella. The sequence continues at coordinate 4,097 of CAWUIK010000093.1, forward strand.
GTTAGTCCTTTACCCCCAAGATGATAGGCAATTTTTCTTTTTCCCCATTTTTTAATTCTAAACTTACCCGATGCATAAGCCCTAGCAAACCTTTCTTCATTGAGATAATTACCCTGAATTAAAAGCAACAATACATAATCCATTTCATCTTTTGTCAATTGAAAAGATTTTAGTTTTTCTATGACTTCCTGCTGACATCGCTCTTGGTATGCACAGTAATTTCTTGCTTTTTCTAATGCTTCAATATGTGTGATGATTTTGGTCAATCTTCTCTTTCTTTTAGTATTAGTAATATACTCTTAGGCTGAATCATTCCAGATATAAATATCCAAAGTCCACCCAATATGAAAAATATTAAAATGTTGTGCATCCAATAATCAAGAAATTGCAATTTTGAAAGGGCTGCAATTCCAAATACAAAAATAAGAAACCTAAATATTTCCTTATATTCTATATTGATTTTCAGAATTTTAAACGCCAAATAAACTTGTGCTAAAGCAGTTATTACTTGGGTAATCATACTTGCTTTGGCTGCGCCAATCGCTCCTTCTTTTTGAATAAAGTAAAAGTTCAAAACCAAATTGATGATTACACCGCAAAGCGCAACATAATTTAAAGTTTTGAGACTTCCTTTAGCCGTTAAAAGTGTCCCAAAAATATATGTGCTGCACATTGCTACAAAGCATACCATTAAAAACCTAAAAGCTGCAGCACTTTGTTCTAAATCTAACCTAACAGTTTCATATCTTGTATTCATGAGGTCATAACTATACATATAACAGCCAATTCCAATTAAAACACCAATTGCTAAAATTATCTTAGAGGATAAATATATCATTGGAGTCAAAGGTGTTTTTTTGATGATCATCTTTGCGAAAATTGGCAATAGCAAACCTGCAAACAAATAGCCAATCATCGTGAAAGCTTCAAAAAATCGAAATCCTTGAGCATACAATGCTGCTTCTCTTTTTCCGTTAGGCAACATTCTTTCTAACATTACACTATCTACCCTGTAGTAAATCATCATCAATAAAATCAAAAGTGCATACGGCAAACTTCTTCTAAGTATACGTTTGAAAAACACTATGTCAAAATTTATTCTTATCGAATTCGTATGCCTGTAAACCAACAAAAAAGAAACTAAAAAAGTGATAAAATAACTCAATGTTTGAAGCCATACAAAAAGTTCTATGGAAACAATATCACCACTCAAATTCCCCCACAGAATAAATGAACAAATTACTATTAAAATCGCTCTATCCAAAACACTTATGACACTATCTTCTTTAAAACGCATCAAACCATTAAGATTAGACCTAAAAAATAAGATAAAAGCCACCAGAACCTGATTGAGTCCAAGTATAGAAAGTAAATAAAATTGATGTGACGAATATCCCAACAAAACACCTGATAAAGCTAAAATAAAAAGATATCCTAAAACCAAAAACAGCCTCAAAGACAAAATTCCAGAAAACTGAGTCTGCAATTGGTTTTCACTTTTAGCAATGTTCCTAGTGTTGTAATTGGTGATTCCTAAATCAAGGAAAATATTAAAAATAAATGTTAGTCCAACTAAAGAAAAATACTCTCCATAATCTCCTGGATTTGTACCTTCTATTCTTTTGAGAAACTCTGCATCAATTCCCAAAATGTAAAATGGCTTCACTAATACATTTAGAACTAAAACAAGAATTAAACTCGACAAAAATTTCTTTTGCATGGCACAAAATTAAACCTTAAGATGATATAACTTCAAGACATGTGCAATTATTTCCCATCAAAAATATTTTAGGGTTTCTTAAATTCAAAGTAAAGGGTGCTATAGTATAGTTTTGGTCAGTAAATCCAATAGTGATATGAGGATCAAAATTCTCCAAAGATTTTTTCGAAAAACTATTTACATATTTGATAGTAGAAGCGTTAAATTTTTGATTCGGCTTTGAAATTTTTCTGTAAGGTTCAAAAAAATGATGTACCCTATTTTGTAACAATTCAATATTTCTGGTCTTTTCAACTTGAAGACTTAGAACATTTCCTTCAATCCCAACAAATAGATCCGATTTATTTACAAAAACATCGATGTTGATATTGCTAAAAACTTTATTTAAAGAAAAGATCAAAGACTGTAATTCTTTTTTTTCTATAAAACCCATCCAAAGTGTTAAGTGTGGTATATGAAACTTAAAGTTAATACCCTTTTCGACATTACATAAGCGATTCAAATCAAAAATTAATTGAGTATTTATATTAATATTTTCAATTTCTAAGGCAACTATTATTGGAATGCTTGCGTTCATTGTGTATGATTAAATCAACAGTAAAATTAACATAAATATGATTTACCGCTCATAATAATTATTTTACCAATTATGGATTACTCGAAAAAAAAGAACTATTAAAATCATTTTTTAAACAAAAATTAGTAAATTGAACCACGAATTTAAAATCAACTAACCAATGAAAAGAATTTTAACCATTTTATTATTGTGTTTTACACAAGCAACTTTTGTGAGTTTAAATGCTCAGCAAAACAAATCACATTTTGACAATAAGCCATATGTAGAAGGAGAAATGCTCGTTCAAATCAAGGCTAACCAAAGTATAAAAGAAGTTTTTAAAGCCCTTCCTCCTCAACTTGAGGTTTCTTTGGATAAGTTAGTTTCAAAACCAATGAGAGTTTACTTAGTAAAATTTAATCATAATGCCATTTCTCATGATGACTTTCAAAAATTATTATATCAACAAAAGCAAGTTAGCGTTGTTGATTACAACTACTATATCGAAATGAGGGCAACGATTCCTAATGATGCAAACTTTAATTCACAATGGCACCATGTTAATACTGGTCAAACAGGAGGAACTGCTGATGCAGATATCGACTCTGATTTAGCATGGGACATTACTACAGGAGGTACTACTGCTACCAATGATGATATTGTTGTTTGTCTTATTGAAAGTGGAAACTTAGATCATATAGACATAGCACCTAACAGATGGACTAACCAATTTGAAATTCCAAATAATGGTGTTGATGATGATAACAATGGATATATTGATGATTATGATGGATGGAATCCTGTTCAAAATAATGACAATTATGGAACAGGTGCTCATGGAACCAACTGTCTTGGAATGATGGGAGCAAAAGGAAATAACGGATCATTAGTAGTTGGTGCAAACTGGGATGTTAAATTGATGGTTATTGGAGATTATAACATCAATACTCAAGCTAATGCAATTGCTGCTTACACATATCCATTAGAAATGAGACAAATTTGGAATAACACGAACGGAGCTCAAGGAGCTTTTGTAGTAGCCACAAGTTCATCTTGGGGAATTGATGGTGCTGATCCAAACAACTATCCACTATGGTGTGCATTCTACGATACTCTTGGTAAATATGGTGTATTGAATGTTGGTGCAACAACAAATAGTAACTTAAACGTTGATGTTTCTGGAGATATGCCTACCGCTTGTAATAGCCCATATATGATTGGGGTTGGACGTACTGACCACAACGATAATACTGCTGGAGGATATGGAGTAAACACTATTGAATTTGGCGCTCCTGGTATCAATGTCGTAACAACTGCTGGCTCAAACGGAACTACTACCACTACAGGAACTTCCTTTTCTTGTCCGCTCACTGCTGGTGTAATTGGATTAGCCTATTCTATACCATGTCCATCTTTTATGGCAATCGTCAAAAACAATCCTCAACAAGGAGCCGATTTAGTTTTACAAGCTTTGTTAGACGGTGTGGATCCCAAAACTCAACTAGCAAATAGATTTATAACAGGTGGAAGATTAAACTCTAAAAACACTTTAGATGAGTTGATGACAGTTACTTGTTCAGGTAATATTTGTCTCACTCCATCTTCATTAAATACTTCTAATATTTTAGAAACATCTGCAGATATATCTTGGAATACATTTTCAGGTGCAACTGAAAGCGATTTGTATTTTAGAGAAGTAGGAAGTGGAACATGGACACATGTTCAAAACCCAACTTCACCTTACAGTTTGACTAATTTAATGCCTTGTACATCATATGAATTCTATATGCAATCGATTTGTGACCAAGATTCTAGTGGAATCACGACTACTATTTCTTTCAGCACTAGTGGTTGTGGGAATTGTATTGATCTACCTTACTGTACCAATAATGCAACTGACGCAGTTGATGAATGGATTGAGTCTGTAGAAATTGATACTTGGACAAGCAATACCGGAAATGATAATGGATATGGAGATTACACAAACGGTGGTGCTGCTGCTCTTACATTAGATTTAGGAGCTTCTTATAATGTTACCTTGACTCCAGATTGGGGTGGTCAACAATACAACGAGCAATTTAAAATATGGATTGATTTAGATCAAAATGGTACTTTTGATGCTGGAGATTTAGTATATGACCAAGGGACTGCTGCTCAAACTCCTGCTACTGGTACTATTACAATACCCAACAATGCTACTACTGGTAGTACAAGAATGAGAGTTCAAATGGCTTATATAGGTCAAGGTCAAACTGCTTTCCCTGGTGTTTGTGGATCATTTACATGGGGTGAAATCGAAGACTACTGTGTTGAAATTGTACCTTCTGTAATTTGTGACTACACTGCTGTAAATACAGTTATAGATCCAACTTGTTCAGATTTAGACAATGGAAGCATCTCCGTTAATATAACAGGTGGTACTGCTCCTTATACATTTGCTTGGGATAATTCTGCAAATACAGCGACTATAAACAACCTTTCAGATGGTGCATACGAAGTAATAGTGACTGATGCATCTGGTTGTGATACTACAATGAGTTTCCAATTAGACTATTCAACACAAATCTCATTATCAGTTAATGCTATAGATGCATCGTGTAATGGAGTTGCAGATGGTTCTGTTGAAGCCATTGCAAGCGGAAGTACAGGATTTACTTATTCTTGGGATAACTCTGTAAATAATGCTACTAATGATAATTTATCTGCAGGAAATTATTCAGTTACAGTAACCGATATTGATGGATGTACAGCTACAGCTAATGGAACAGTAGGCGAACCTGCACCAGTTAGTGCATCTTTTACTTCTTCTACATCTGGAACTACTGTTTCTTTCTCTAACACTTCTTCTACTGGAACATATAGTTGGGATTTTGGGGATGGAAATACATCAACTATGACAAATCCTACTCATTCATACGCAGATTATGGAACTTATACTGTTTGTTTATCAGTAACTACTAATTGTGGTAATGAATCAACATGTAATGATGTTACTATTGAAGATGCTTCTAGTGTAACAGAAAATTCAGAAATGTTCCTTAATTTATTCCCAGTACCTGCAAAAGAACAATTGTTTATTACAGAAATCCCCTCTGAAGTTAAGGAGATAGCACTAGTAGATATATCAGGAAAATTAATTGAGAATTTCATTATTACTTCAAATCAACTGAATATTCAATTAAATCAATTAGGACAAGGAGTTTATTTATTATTGATAAAAGATGCTAGTGGTTTAGTTATCGCTACTGATAAATTCAATAAGATAAAATAATAAATATTTTTCATTCTTTGATTTTTTTAGAGGTTACCTAATAAAAGGTAGCCTCTTTTTTGCTTTAATAGGATAGTATAAACTCATTAAAAACAAATACTATATTTACTCAAAAAAGAATATAATATTTAATTCTTTTGACATTGAAAACAAAACACTCTTTCTAATTTAACTACATCTTTCTTACTTTATCAACACCATTTTTGAATAAAGTATTTAATTTTTTTAATAAGCTAAACTCAAGATTCATTATATTTGAATAGTATAAACAACCTTAATTTAACGTGAATAATGTTTAAGCTGCGTTATAAATAGAAAGTTGATTCTCATTTTC
>CAWUIK010000094.1:0-9842 GCA_963922585.1 uncultured Flavobacteriales bacterium
GATTTACAGCAAGGGTTTGTGGTTGCGGGAATAATGGAGCAGGTAATTCGTCTGCGTCACGGTTTCCTGAACAGGCTGCCATGCCGGCAATAACCGAAAGAAGAATGAGGTATTTTAGTTTTGTTTTCACATTTTTTTGTTTTATGTGCTAAAACGTTTTTAATAAACGCCTGTTTTAATGGCGTTTATTTTTTGTTGTCGGTAGTTCCTATGTACTTTGAAACCTTCTCTAATTTACTTTGTGGTACAAAAAGGATATCCCAATACTCATCTTCTTTTGCAGGGTATAGTTTCTCGTCACATAAAACGAAAGAATGGTATTTAAGTTTTTTAAAGAAATTGAGCATTTGTACTCTATTTTCATGGCGAGCTTCAACTAACAATATTGGGTTGAATTTTAAAATTATTGACTCTATTTCAGGTATAACTACTCTCTCATAACCTTCAATATCAACCTTTATAAAATCCAATCTATCTAGATCATGAAAAAGCTCACCCCCCTTTCTCATTTTTGCGTCAAATTCAACATCTGCGGCACTATTTTCTGTGTCTTTTTGATCCAAAATAAAATTAGAACCACTAGCTATAAACCCCTTTTTTATCTTCGTATTATTTCCAAGTTTTATTGTTTTGTTTTCTGCTCCTAAAGCATAGGGATATATTTCAACATTTTTGAGTTTTCTTGTATTAGATCTTAATACATTTATTATAGGTTTAATTGGTTCTATGGCATACACTTTTCCTTCATTTCCTGAAAGTTTTGACAAAAGAACAGTGATGTATCCCAAATTTGCTCCAATATCTATGCAAATGTCCCCGTTGGCGATTATTTTGTCCAAGAAATATGGGTAGTCATACAATCTGTTTTTTTTCAACTGCCCTGTCCTAAAGGATGCAAAATATAATTTGCTCAAAACCTTCAAATAAAATTCGAAAGGCAATATTTTAAATAATATTCTTCTTACTAAATTTCCTTTTCTATTCATTGTTTTCTCTATTAATTACTGACAACATTTAGATAAACACCAGTTACTGGTGTTTATTCCATTCATGTATTTTGTTTATAAATGCTAAACTACAAATAAAGGATATATTTATTGCGTTTTTTATCACTTTTTTTCTGTAAATGTTTGAAACACTTCATCATGACATTCATTTTCTTTTTTTCTTTAATATAATATTTAGAAACTTTAAATTTATATCTCAAATGATAACCTGTAATATTTTAAAAAATACAACGAAAATCGTTGATTTAAACGTTTAAATCTACGCTTTTAATAAATTTAATTATTCTCTGGTATTAAATAATAGTGTTTTATAGTAGTCCATATTTCACTGTTTCCGATATAACGAAAGACCTTAGTTGCTACTAAATATTTATTATTCATGGAGATAATGCTATTTTTGAAACCTAGTTCGGTTTTCTCAAGCAATACCTTTGAACCATATTTTTTTGCATCAATACATAATTGGTAATTGCTTTCTCCCCAAGGATCATTTCTTACCATAAATTCATAGGAGTATAAAAGAACTAATGAATCAGAATAACTAACTATAGCTTCTTGTGGAAGTACTTTTAATTTTCTTTCGAAATTCATTATAACCTGTTTTAAACTATCCATTTCCTTTTCACTGCCCATCCAATCTCTTCCACAAAAGGTTTTAATATTTTTAATGTCCAATGGCGAAAATTGAAATTTTTTAAAGATTGAACTTGATTCTTGTGCTAAGAGAAAATGCGTAAATAGCATTAAAATTATTATTGTAATGATTTTCATAATCTATCAAATTACTTCCATCTCCTTATCATGCGTTATTTCATAAGTAAACTTAATGATTTTAGTTTCATTTGGATTTAATTTTAAATTCCATGTTAGAATTCCAGTTAATTCATTTAATCTACCATTGTCAAGATTTATCTGTTTTACTTTAATATTGTCATCTTTTGATACAGGAATTTGATCTTTAATAGCGATTTCTGATGTAGTACGATTTGTGTTTTTTACGGCTATTTCAATTGTGATTTCTCGTTTAATATTACTACTAGTTAATTTGTCTTTTGCTTCATCTTCTATTTTCTTTCTAGTAATTTCTATTGCTTTTTCTCTTCCCATGGCAAGTGTTAAAGTGTCTTGCATTTGTGATGGTCTAATTTCTGTTTCTCCAACAAATGAATTGTTGAAGTAGATATTTGCTTTTGCTGGTAGAATATTTAAATCTCTCCAGTCTGTGATATTTGCCAATAGAAACGCATCTGTATTAACTTTAGGAACCGAGATATAATCAAATTTTGATTTTAAATTTTCATTTTTCACTACCAGCATCATTTCTTTTCCGTCTGCAGGTATAGAATATCTATTTTTTATGCCAAACTCCACATTGGAGAGTGTTTTATCTGTGTTAGATACCAAACTTTGAGGCAATATAAATTGATCATTAGAATTCCCTATGTTTAAACCACTAGCGGTTTTTGTTTCATTGAACGTGGCTGTTGTGGAAGGCATAACGGTATTCAATCTAATATTGTCGTAAAAATTAACATTTCCATACCCATTTTGCAATAAAGCTATGGTGTCTGCATTGTTGGTTTGATAACCAAGTACCGCTTTATTTCTATTTTGATTGTATTTGGTTTTATCCATTATTTCCCAAGTAGCAAGTGTTGGAATCGTAAAACTGCAATCTTGGTTAAAAGTGGAAAGTTTTAATTTTACATTGTCCCAATCTTCACCTGTTTTTTGATAAATACTTGCTTTGTAAGTTAGGTTTACGGGTTGGTCACTCTCAGCCGCTCTTAAATCGTATGAAGGAATCCAGCCAGCACGATTTACTAAGTAATTTACCTTAAATTCTGCCTCAACATCAATTTCACTAAAAACCGTAAGTATAATTTGATGCACCTGCTGTTTGATTTTTGATTGAATCGTTTTGTGTTGACTGTAATTTCTTAGTTTATCTAAATCTTCTTGTGTTTTATTTTGTGACTTAAGTAATTTATGTTCTTCAATTTTAAGTGTTACCAATTGACCTTCAATTACTTCTAATTTTTGATGATAAAATTCTACTGCTTTCATAAAAATAGCCAAAGAGTCAGATTTTCCTTCTCCCCTTATGGTTTTGTTATTGGTGATAATGCTTTTTTCTTGTGTAAGGTTGTAAATTTGATTAGTTAGTTTTTGGAGTTGCAAACTTTTGTAGAACAATGAATCTTCAAGTACTGCTATTTCACGAATAATTTTTTCGGATAATGGTTCAGTCACTATGGAAGGATTGTTATATTCTGTATTATGCTTTACATTTAGAATTAATGCTTGATCACAACTTGCTTGAATACTTTTTTGGGTTAAATAAGGAGATACATCATCAATAACAATTTCATTGTTACCTTTTTTTAAAGTTGTTTTTGCTTTTCGATATACTTGTGCTCCATTGATGTAAACTGTAACATCTGTGATTTTAGAAGAGATTTTATTTGCGTAGTTTTCTGTAATTCCCAGTATCGTTGTTAAGATAATTACAAGTAATATTTGATTTTTCATGTGGAATGGTTTTTAAATTTGAAACAAACATAGATGTAGATGTTCTTATTTAAAAGACAGACTTAGTGAGATTGCTTTTATACTTGGTGAGTACGTAATACAAATAAGTAAGAATTAAAAGAAGTAAAAACTTTATCGAATTTAAATTAAAAATCATAGTCTGTTCTCGATACTTTCCGCAAACTTCACACTAGAACTTACAGAGTTTTTGAATTTTATAATTTTTTTCGCTTATAAATTCAAGTAGAAAGTTTACATTTGTTGGAGATTATAACCTTTGAAATGTAAAGAATTTTATCCTAAAATAAATCTTTTCAAAATTGATTATTTCTCAAAATGACTAAAAAACAGTATTTTTGACTTATGAAAACATTACACGAAATAAAAAACACATTGAGTTCTCATAAAAAAAGATTGTTTCAAGAGTACCCTATAAAGACAATGGCAATTTTTGGTTCTTATTCACGAAGTGAGCAAAAAGATTCAAGTGATTTAGATATTCTTGTTGAATTTTCTGAAAGAATAGGCATTAGATTCGTAGATTTGGCTGATGAGTTAGAACATATTATTGGGTTCAAAGTAGATTTAGTTTCTAAAAAGGGCATAAAAGAAAAGTATCTCAAATCTATCAATTCAGATTTAATATATGTCTAAAAGAGATACATTATTGTTATTGGAAGATATGCTTCAATCAGCTCAGAAGATTAAAAAAATATACTGAGGGATTAGTTTTTGAATCATTTATTACTGATGAAAAAACAATGGATGCAGTAGTTAGGAATTTTTAGATAATTGGTGAAGCAGCAAATAGAATTGATTCTGACTTCAGAGACAATAACCAAGAGATTGAATGGAAAAGAATACGAGGGTTTCGTAATCGAATTGTTCACGATTATTTTGGAATTGATTACGAAATAGTTTGGAGCATAATAGAATCCTATTTAGAAGAATTGATTGATTGGCTTGATACTATTATTGATGAAAATAAAACAAATATGTCCTAACAAGATGTATTAATTCATTTTTTATTTCACCACTCCTAAAGGAAAATCGTTTCCAAAACTATATCCTGTAGGGTATTGTGAGGATCCATTGTGTAATTTTGAGAGTTCCGGAACTCTTGATTCTACATAAGATTTAAGTTGATATATAGACACTGTTTCATCCTTGGGTATTATATCAGAATTCCCTTGAAGTAATTCCAGAATAGCATAAGTGAAAATTCCATGTTTTAAATCCCCAACTTCGTTTGCATACTCAACATCTTGTGAGGCTGTGAGGAAAAAAGTGCCTGTATTTCTTGCCAGTTGAGCAATTTCTTTTTCTCTAGAAACACCTCTTACAGCAAGTGTGTTGAGTACTGCTCCAGACTGACAAGCATCTAAAACAAAAACTTGTTTTTGAGCAGGTAAATTTTTAGAAATTTCCAATAAGTCTAATGCACTTATTCCTTTGGTATCCAACATTTCTTTGTCTCCATAAAGATTAGTGATGTTGCTCATGATGAGGTAAAAATCATTTGTTTTTTCTTGAATATTTTCATACATCATTCCATGACCTGCGTAGAAAAAAATAAAAGCATCTTCAGGTCCCATTTTTTGTTTAATTGTGGCAATTTCTTTGAGAATATTTTCTTTATTTGCTTGTTTGTCAGTGATGATAAAGGGGTAAACTTTCTCGAAAATTGAAGATGCACTTTCGCTTACGGTTTTCGAAAATGATGAAGCATCATTTTTAGCAAATTTCAAATTATAGGCATTGTTTTCATATTCATTGATGCCGACAGTGAGTATAAAAAGTTCTGTTTGTCCCGCTATAGTGTCAAAATATAACATAACGTTCTTTCTAGGTGATGTTATTCCATTTTTTGTGGTGAGTGCAATTTCTAAATTGTTTTCTTGTGGATTTAGTGTTACAATAAAAGTTCGATTTTGGGTTGAACCTCTAAAACTTACTTCTTCAGAAAAGGATTCTTCTTGAATTAATTTACCGTTATTGAAAACACTTATTTTGTCAATGTTTTTGTAATTATTATTGATATTGAGTTCTAAATTTAAATTTTTATTTTGGTGTTGGTAGGTAGTGTCAGAATTTGCGCTTACCCATTGGTTTTGAAAATTCAAAAATTTTAGATCGAAGTTAGGAATGTCATCCATAAGTTGATGGATACCTTGGTCCTTACTATCGATAAAACGATTATTGTTTTGAAGGTGTTTATACAAATCAGGGTAGAAATATTTTTTAAAGAAAGACCCTACTTCAAGTGATTTTAATCCCGAAACATAGTTGATATGGTTCATTGCATTCGATGTTCCATCAAAATAGCCATTGGGCTCAGAAACCAACCAGTCTTGTTGCGAAATTTGCATAATGGTCATCTTTTCAGTATAGTCATTTAATTTCCAGATTTTAATTTCACCTTCTATGCTTTTTGAGAATAAAGTGTTTTCAAATGGATTTAACTCTAAAGCGACAACACCACTTTGATGGGCTAAAAATGAGTGTATTATGCTGTCTTTTTTTTGATCAAAGACATATATTTTTCTATCTGAACTTCCATAATAAATTATGTCATTTTTCTCATCTTTTACAATTGAAAGTATAGAGGCATTCGAAAAAGATTTGGTTTTATTCATTAATGTTGAAGTGTTGAAATCCCAAATTTTAACTGAACCATCCCAACTAGAAGTAATTAACTCGTGTTCTTTTTTATTATAGATTCTTGATTGTGAAATAGTATTAGTGTGCCCTATAAATGACTTTACCAGTTCTTTTGAATCTGTTTCATACATATGAACTTTATCATCGAGACAATTGCTTACTATATACAAATCTTTATATGAAAAGGAAACACCGTATGCGTTAGAAGGTAGGTCAGACACATATCCTATGAGTTCAGGGTTTTCATTTGCAATTTTCCAATGTTTTATTTTGTTATCTCTACTGCAACTAAGTATTTCGGTTCCGTTAGTATTAAAAGTAATATCAAAAATAACATCTTGATGTGCTTTGAAACTTCTGATTGCTTTTCCTGTTTGAGTGTCCCAAATGAAAATAGTTCCTTCAGCATCTCCACTCGCTAAAGTTTTACCATCTGGACTGTATGCAAATGCAAAAACTTGTTGACGATGACCTTTCAGTATATGTTTGGGTTTTCCGTTGGATAGGTCCGTAATTATTAATACTGTATCAATTTTAGCTTGAGTTAATTGATTGCCATCTGGCGATATTTTGAAAGAATTTTTATATTTTAAGAGATTTAAAATTCCAGCATCTGTCCAATTAGTATATTCGTAAATTAAATTATCACTTTTGGTTTGGTTATAAAATCCTTTGAAACGTTGGACAATTTTATTATTAGAAATTTGATATTTTGCAATACTGTGAAATTCACTTCCTAGTATAATATTTTTTCCATCAGGACTATATTTAGGAGCATATTTATTGAGGTTTTGTTTATTTAAGTTAAAGATCAGTTTTGCATTTGGAATGGAATAAACTTCTATATCTGAATCAGAACTCAACATAATCGATTTATGATCTGGAGCAAACTGAATAAACTCAAATGAATTATTTTTAGTAAGTACTTGAGTAGTTTTTTTGCCAGAATTAGTATTCCAGATTGAAAGTCCATTATGTTTGTCCCACATGGCGAGTGATTTGCCATCGATACTAAAAGTGATTTTAGGATTACATCCATCACATTTTTTTTCTTCATTAGGAATTAAAGTATGAATTTCCTTACCTGTTTTTACATCTAATATTTTAACAAAAAGTTTGGTGGATGCAATTGCGATAGTTTTACCATCAGGACTAAAACTAAAATTATGTGCTTTATCAAAATCTAAAACTAAAGTATCATTAGTTAAGTAAGAGATCAAGTTTATATTTTTGTAATTGACAAATTCTAAATAGGTCTTTCCATCAGGAGAAATGGATTTTTCGTCTGTGAAAACGGAGTATCCTTTTTCTAATATCGTTTCTTGATGAGATTGTCTGTCTATGACAAGCAATTTGTCTTTATTGTCACCAATGATTACTTTGGATTCATCTAAAGAAAATGAAGCGTTAATTGGAAAAGCATTTTTAATATTAAAATTATATTTAAAAACAGTATTACATGAAGGAATTTCTGTAATATATATCATATTGTCCAAACCTGTTGAAAGAAGATGTTTGCCATCTTTAGAAAAAGATAAGTTTTTAATAGTTCCAGTATGAATATTGATAGAAAGAATTTGTTTACCTGAATGAACGTCCCAAACTTTGATGGTATGATCCATGCTTCCAGATGCAAAATAATTTCCAGTTGGATGAAATGCAACAGCGCTAACAGGTTGCATATGCCCTTTTTGGATGATAGTTTGAATTACGTTTTTTTCATTTTCATTTTGTAGGTAATATGAATTTGGATTAATGAAAAAAATGAAAAGGGAAAAAATAGCGAATATTTTTTTGGGGAAATTATTTAGCATAAATATTGGAATATTTTATACTATAAAGGTAATATATTTTTGTAAATTATAAATCAACGCACGCGCTACTTTTTAAAATTTATTTTAAAAAGTAGCATTTGATTTAAATGTTAATTTAGAAAGTAAACTGATATTGAAAAATCAATGTTCTTGGCGGCATTACGTTTCCGGGCCTGTTAGAATATTCTCTGTTCAATACATTGTTCATTAAAACAGCAACTTTGGAAGATTTAGAAGCTTGAAAACTAAATCTCATATCCAAAATCATATCACCAGTTCTTCTAGCATTTCTATAATCCGTGTAACCAGGAAGGATAATTTGACCTAAGAAAGGGTCAACAAAAGTTTGGTCTACATTGGCTTGAAAACTATTGTATCTTGTACTTACTCCTAATGATAATTTTTTATAATCCAATTGGACATCTGCTTTTCCTAGATGTTGGCTTCTGTATTTTAGTATTTCAGAAGAATCACTAAAAGTTTCCAAATAAGCAGAATCAGGAGTTCCAGCTGATCTTGGGTCAATATAAGTGTAACCAATTAAAGCAGTTACATTAATTGGTCCAATTTCACCCTGTCCTACAAGAGAGATTTCACCACCTCTAATGATGGCATTTTCTACATTTTTACTTTGTGCTCCAAAATTATTGAGTGTGAGTGTTCCAGAAGGATTATCAAAATTCCAAGGTCTTCCATCAGTTTCATAAAATCCAAAAGTAAATTCCATCATATTATTGTACCCAGTGATGAATCCTGCAACATCTAAGAATCCTTGAAAGTTTCCAATTTTTACACCTTGCTTTACTCCTAATTCTGCACTCCATCCTGTTTCTGCTCTTACTACAGGGTTGGGAAATATGTTCAAGCCACCAACTGTAGTTTTGATGTATCTTTCTGCAATTGTTGGGAATCTATAACCTTCTCCATAAGAAGCTCTAATGAAAGTATATTTGGCAGCTTCATAGGTAGTTCCAAATCTCATTACAGGTTTAAAACCTATAGTATCTCTAAAGAACTTACTATATTCTCTTGTTTGAATTGAATCGATTTGATAATATTCTATTCTCATTCCACCAGAAAAAGTGAATTTATTGATTTTTTTATCTGCTTGAATAAATCCTGCAGTATTATTTGCAAAATGATTACCATATAATTCAGAATCAACAGTAGAATAATTGTTCATCACTCCAAAAGTTGTTGTTAGGTTGTTTTTCCAATGTTTTTGAAATTGATATTCTGCATAGTATAAGTTTGCTGTTGATGATTGATCTGTTGTATTTTCATTAGTCGTATTGAACCATCTACCTCTCAAACTGTGTCTGTTTCCAGAAGAATCATAAAACGTAATATATGGGTCAATATTAGTTCTATAACTAGTATATGCCGTAAGCGTAGTAGTTGCAGTATCTAATAAACCTTGAGGGTAAAAAACACTATCAGCATTTTGCCAAAGAAAAAACAGAGCACCATTTGATGCATTAAAATTACCATTTATTCCAGCACTCAATCCTTCGATTTTTTTTGAACGATATCTAGTATTAAAATTTATTCTTCCTCTTTCTTCAACTTCTCCCAATCTATAGCCTAAGTCATTAGTGTAGTTACCCCCAACAACTAAATCAAAGTTTTCTTTAATTTTTCTTGCATGTAATATATTTGCTGCGACATAATAATTGGTGTTTGGATTCCAATTGTTTCTGGTTCTATCAAGAATACTGTCACCGCCATTTACTGATACTCCTCTTTGAGTTCCTGTGGAAGGAAGATAAATACCATTCGAGATATTTACTTTAGTTATTGGCTCATTTCTTGGATATTTTGTTCTAAA
>CAWUIK010000095.1:0-9762 GCA_963922585.1 uncultured Flavobacteriales bacterium
GAATCACAAGTGCAAGCATTACATGAAAATGCTGGTTTGTACTTTTCTAGAGGATGATATGTTGGTTCTGAAATCACAGTGCAATATTATTAAGAATGATTCTAAATGGCAATACCTCAAAAAAGGTATATTTGTGATTTAGACCAGATATTCAAATCAGCAATTTAACCAATCAAATAATCTTTCTTTTCATCCTACAATTCTTTTTAATCATAATCATTTTTAGTCTATTGGTAAATATTAAGTAAAATATAACTTAGTTTATGTAACTATAGTTCGTTCTAAGGCGTTCTAATACTATACAACAAAAACTTTTTATCCCTTTTATAAACTTAAATTTCGAGAATGAGACAATTAAAAATAGCCAAACAAGTTACGAATCGTGAAACCGCTTCTTTAGATAAATACCTTTTAGAAATTGGAAGAGTAGAGTTGATTTCAGCTCAAGAAGAAGTAGAACTTGCACAAAGAATAAGAGAAGGAGATACCAATGCATTAGATAGGTTAGTTAAAGCTAATTTAAGATTCGTGGTTTCAGTTTCTAAACAATACCAAAACCAAGGTTTAACACTTCCAGACTTAATCAATGAAGGTAATCTTGGTTTGATAAAAGCCGCACAAAGATTTGATGAAACCAGAGGTTTCAAATTTATTTCTTATGCCGTTTGGTGGATTCGTCAATCTATATTACAAGCGCTTGCAGAACAATCTAGAATTGTAAGATTGCCACTTAATAAAATTGGGTCAATAAATAAAATCAACAAAACCTTCTCCACTTTAGAACAAAAATATGGAAGGCAACCTACGCCAGAAGAGATTGCTGAAGAATTGGACATTACGCTCAATGAAGTAAAGCAATCCATGAAAATCGGTAATCGCCACGTAAGTATGGATGCCCCAATGGGAGATGATGACGATAGCAGTTCAATGTATGAGGTAATGACTTCTGACGATAGTCCAAGACCTGATAATGAGTTAATGATGGATTCTTTAAGAAAAGAAATTTCAAGATCTTTGGACACCCTCACTATGAGAGAGTCTGATGTATTGATGCTGTATTTTGGGTTGAATCAAAATCATCCACATACTTTGGAAGAAATTGGAGAGAAATTCGATTTAACGAGAGAAAGAGTTAGGCAAATCAAAGAAAAAGCCATCAGAAGACTTAAGCATACTTCTAGAAGCAAATTGTTAAAATCCTATTTGGGATAAAACTCATATTTAGTTAATAAAAAGCCACACATTGTTGTGGCTTTTTTTGTTTCTTTGCATTTCAAAAAATATTCAACAAAAATGAAACATCTTATAGCGCCATCATTATTAGCATCCGATTTTGCTAACCTTCAAAGTGAATGTGAAATGATCAATAAAAGTGAAGCTGATTGGTTTCACCTTGATGTAATGGATGGTGTTTTTGTGCCCAATATTTCATTCGGAATTCCAGTGATTGATTTTATAAACAAACACGCAAATAAAGTTTTGGATGTACATTTAATGATTGTACAACCAGAAAGATATATCAAACAATTCAAGGAAGTGGGAGCTGATGTACTTACAGTTCATTACGAAGCAAGTACGCATTTGCATAGAACATTGCAGTCTATAGCCCTAGAAGGAATGAAAAGAGGTGTAGCGCTTAATCCTCATACTCCAGTTTCTCTTTTAGAAACCGTTTTGGAGGATATTGATGTGGTTTGTCTGATGTCTGTTAACCCTGGCTTTGGTGGTCAAAAATTTATTCCAAATACTTACAAAAAAGTAGAAGAATTAAGAAAAATGATAGATGCTAAAGGTTTGTCAACTTTAATAGAAATAGATGGAGGTGTTACGATGGATAACGCAAGATCTTTAGTTGATGCTGGAGCAAATGTTTTAGTAGCAGGTAGTTTTGTATTTAAATCAACAGATCCAATTCAGACAATTTTGAATTTGAAGAATGCTTAAACTTTTGAATGTTTTGTGTTTGTGGTTTGGAGTTTTTTAAGCAAAAACGACATCCAGAATCAGAACTTCTCCTAATTCGTTATTCATCATTTCGATAAATTTAGTCTTTCCCATAGAAAGTTCATCTCTTATTACTGCATTGGTTAGTGTTACGTGAAGTCTATGATCTTTATAATAAAGGTCTTTGGTATATTTTGTAATGGCTTTTCCCATTAATTTATGATAGGTTTGAGTAATAAGGTATTCCTCATAGTTTCTTCCCAAACCATAAGATTTTATGAGTTTTAGCCAAACATCATTTATTTTTTCTTCATTGTTTTTTCTGCTCATCGTAATTGCGTTTTGAGTTCGCCATTTTCTATAGCAAAAGCGTTGAAATCAAGTCCTAAGTTATTTAGAATTTGAGGTACTTTTTCCAAATTTGTATCAGTAATAAATGTCTGACCTAATTTACCATCACTTATCATAGATAAGAGATAATTAATTCTCAAATCATCTAGTTTGTCGAATATATCATCCAAAAGTAGGATAGGAGCATAGCCTTTTTTCTCTTTGATGTAAAAATGAGTGGCCAATTTAAGAGAAATTAAATATGATTTTTGCTGTCCTTGACTTCCAAATTTTTTAATAGGGTAATCTTTTATGGTAAATACCAAATCATCTTTATGAATGCCAAAAGTTGTATAAGCAGCACCCAAATCTTTACTTCTATTGTTGTGAATTAATTTTTCATAATCTCCTTCACTCAATTGTGAAGAATATTCCAATGATACAGTTTCTTTACCATTAGAAATATCTTGATAAAAATTATTAAAAACAGGAATGAATTCAACTAGAAAGTCATGTCTTTTAGCAAAGATTTTTTTCCCCAAAGGAATCAATTGAATGTCAATAACGTCCAATAATGTATCTTGATAATTTCCAGTATTTTGGAATTGTTTGAGCAATGCATTTCTTTGTGCTAAAACTCTGTTGTGGTTGATTAGTAGTTGAAGATACTCTTTGTCAAATTGAGAAATTAAACCATCGATAAATTTTCTGCGAGTTTCACTTCCGTCTAATATTAAATTGATATCATTGGGAGAAATCATCACTACAGGAAAAAGTCCAATATGGTCAGAAAGTTTGGTGTAGGCTTTTTTGTTTTTTTTGAAAACTTTTTTTTCTCCAGATTTTAATCCACAATAAATGGAGATTTCCTCTTCTTCGTTCACAAAAGTTCCCTGCGCTACAAAAAATGGCTCTTCAAATCTAATGTTTTGAGAATCATACGCATTGAAATAACTTTTTGTGAAAGAAAGATAATGAATAGCATCTAAAAGATTGGTTTTTCCTTCTCCATTATTCCCCAAAAAACAATTTGCTGTAGGCGAAAAACTAAAACTAGCCTCGGCAATGTTTTTAAAGTTGATTAAAGATAAAGAAGATAAATGCATATAACCTGTAAGATTTATTTCAGATTGTAAAGATAGTAAATTAGTTGTTCAACTTTTGTTAAAACTTGGGTTGATGGAATAGTTGCCAGGGATTAGTTCTTGGTTGTTTACTATTACTTGTTAGTTTTTAGCAATTTGTAATAATCAACCAATTAACCAATCAACCAATTAACTTATTATCAAATTATCAAATTATCAAATTAACTATACAAATTCAGCCGCCAGACATCTCCACTTCGGTCGATGTGACAAAAACTTTTTCAAATTATCAAATTGTCTTCAAAAGATTTCCTGCTTTTTCAAGTGTTTCTTCTTCTTTTGCGAAGCAAAACCTCAAAACTTTATCATCAATCTGTGAATTATAAAACACCGAGATTGGAATACTTGCAATTCCAAATTCTTTGGTAAGTTTTACAGCAAAATCAATATCTTTTTCTTCACTAATTGCTTTGTAGGATAGCAATTGAAAATAAGTGCCAGAACAATGCAATGGTTCAAATCTACTTCCTTTAATAGCATTTAAAAAAGTGTTTCTTTTTTGCTCATAAAATGTATGCAAACTATCATAGTTACTTTCATTTTGTAAATATTCAGCTACGGCAAGTTGAATTGGATTGTTGCATGAAAAAACATTGAATTGATGTACTTTTCTAAATTCGCTCATTAAGTTCTCTGGACCAACAATATACCCTAATTTCCAGCCTGTAACATGGAAGGTTTTACCAAAAGAAAAAACTGCCAAAGTTTGTGATGCTAATTTTGGAAATCTACATGCGCTTTGATGTGATTTTTGATCGAAAATGATGTGTTCATAGACTTCGTCACTCAAGACAATAATTTCAGTTCCGTAAACCAATTTTTCTAGTTCAATCATGTCTTTTTGAGAGAGTACACTACCTGTTGGATTGTGAGGTGTGTTAATGATGATCATTTTGGTTTTGTGAGAAATTACTTTTTTTACCAAAGCCCAGTCAATAGAATAGTCTTTAGATGAAAGTTGAACAAAAATTGATTTTCCTCCATGAAGTTTTACAGTAGGGTCGTAGCAATCGTAAGCAGGTGTGAATATGATAACTTCATCGTCTTCTTTAATAAAAGCGGCTATGGTACTGTAAATGGCCTCAGTAGCACCAGCAGTTATCGTTATTTCTTTTTCTGGACAATATTTAAGTTGGTACAATTTTTCTATTTTTTCACTGATGACTTCTCTCAAAATCATTGCACCTTGCATAGGAGCATATTGGTTCGCTCCATTTTTCATATGTTTATATACCAATTCTATTATTTCATTATCCACAGGGAAATCAGGAAAACCTTGAGAAAGATTTAGAGCATTGTACTGGTTGGCTAATGCGGACATTTTTGTAAAAATGGAAGTTTTTACATTGGGTAATTTTGAATGAATGATATTTGGATATTTTGGCATTTTAATTTCTTGATAGATAAAATTACAAGCCGTAAAAATAATCATTATGAATTATTAAAGAGAAGAAAAATTGAGTTATAAATATTTTAAATATTTTTTTTATTATAAACTTGTTTATTCTATTTTTTATATTCAAATTTATACTTTATTTTATCAAACTTAAAATTATATGTCAAAAATTGCTTCTTTATTTGTTACGCGTCTCTATCGCGCACAGTTGTCAGAATTAGGTGATGCACCTGAGATTAATATGTTGGAGAATTCTTGTTTGGTGATTGCAGAAGATGATGAAGCAGGGCAGAAGTGGTGTGAAGATAACGACTATATTGGATATACAAGTTATGCCTCTTTGGATGATTTGAGATGGCGTTTTCCGATTTTTGAAGATTTAGTGAAATTAATAGACAAACATGTAGCAGCATTTGTAAAAGATTTACAGTTTGATTTAGGTGATAAAAAAATAAAAATGGATTCTATTTGGATCAATATTCTTCCAGAAGGCGGGATTCATACATCTCATTTGCACCCACATAGTGTGATTAGTGGCACAACATACGTTGCTGTTCCAAAAGGAGCAAGTGCTATAAAGTTTGAGGATCCACGCCACAGTATGATGATGGCTGCGCCTAATCGAAAAACTAATGCTTGTGAAGAATTAAAAAGTTTCGTTTATGTTCAGCCCCAAGCAGGAGAAATTTTACTTTGGGAAAGTTGGCTACGCCACGAAGTGCCTATGAATTTGGCAGAAGATGAGCGCATTAGTATTAGTTTTAATTATGCATGGGAATAATAGCCTATATTGGAAGATGTTACATGTTTTTTTAGGATGTGAAATAAGAAAAGTGAATTATTGAGTCACTAAATAACTGTTTCAAGGGTAAATAATTTCATAAAACTATTTTTTTATGTTAAAAAGTATCTTGTTAAACATTTTTTATATATTTGCAATCGATTTCAGTGTGTCCTCTACATTTCTTTATTGAGGATTACCCAAATTTACATTTACAAATTGTTATACCAAAACAACAATACTATCATAGTTAATCTCTATTTCATTATATGTACGATATAAAAAAACTAAACAGCCTTAAATTGGCTGAGTTAAAAGATGTTGTAGCTGAACTCAACATTACAAAATTCGATAAGTTAAAAAAACAGGATTTAGTTTACAGAATACTTGACGAGCAAGCCTTAGTCCTAGCAAAAAAAGAAACAACAAACAAAACTACAACTGAAAGAAGACCTAAAACTTCAAGAGTAAAAGTAGAAAGACCAAATGTTGAGGTAAAACAAAATACTGTTGCAGGCGATACAGAAAAACCAGAAGAAAAATCTACGGAATCAACTTCAAATGCTAAAACTTCTAATAATCAGAGAAATACTAGGGGAAAACCAAATAATAAGCCTAATAACAACACCAACGAGAATCCAGATTTGTTTTCTGCTACTGAAAAGAAAAAATCTCCTGTAAAGGTAGAAGTAACTTTGGCTAAAGACAGAGTGAAAGAAAATAATGAAGAAACAACTGTTGAGGAGACAGAAGATACTCTAGATTCTACAAATATTAACAAACAAGAAAAGTCTAATAATAGACCCAATCATAATAATCAAAACGGGAATAGAAATAATCAAAATCAAAACCAAAACTCAAATCCCAATCAAAACCCAAACTCAAATAACAATAATCCCAACAGAAATCAAAAACCTAAGAAAGATCCTGCGATGGAGCACGGATACAATTTTGATGGAATGGTTTTCAACGAAGGTGTTTTGGAATTGATGCCCGAAGGATATGGGTTTTTAAGATCCTCAGATTATAATTACTTATCATCTCCAGACGATGTCTATGTATCACAAGCACAAGTGAAGATGTATGGGCTTAAAACAGGAGACACCGTAAAAGCAATGATTCGTCCACCGAGAGAAGGAGAACGTTATTTTCCTTTGATTAAAATTCAAAGTGTGAATGGTCGTGATCCTGAATGGATTAGAGATAGGGTTCCTTTTCAATACCTTACGCCTCTTTTCCCAGACGAAAAAATAAATCTTACAGGTCACGACAAAGAGACTTTAAGTACTCGTGTAATGGATTTGTTTGCTCCAATCGGAAAGGGACAAAGAGGAATGATTGTAGCACAACCTAAAACAGGTAAAACAGTTCTTTTGAAAGATGTTGCCAACGCTATTGCAGCGAATCATCCAGAGATTTATTTAATCGTTTTATTGATAGACGAAAGACCTGAAGAGGTTACAGATATGCAAAGAAGTGTAAAAGCAGAGGTTGTGGCTTCTACTTTTGACGAACCAGCAGAAAGACATGTGAAAGTGGCTAATATTGTTTTGGAAAAAGCCAAAAGAATGGTAGAGTGTGGACAGGATGTATGTATACTTTTAGATAGTATTACAAGGTTGGCAAGAGCTTACAACACAGTGATGCCTGCTTCTGGAAAAGTATTGACTGGAGGTGTGGATGCCAATGCACTTCAAAAACCAAAAAGATTCTTTGGTGCTGCTAGAAAAATTGAAAACGGTGGTTCATTAACGATTTTAGCAACTGCACTTACCGATACAGGTTCCAAAATGGATGAAGTAATTTTCGAAGAGTTCAAAGGAACTGGAAATATGGAGTTGCAATTAGATAGAAAAATTGCCAACAGAAGAATTTTTCCTGCTATCGATATTATTGCTTCTGGAACAAGAAGAGACGATTTATTGATGAGCAAAGAAATGCTTCAAAGAATTTGGTTGCTTAGAAAATATGTTGCAGATATGAATCCAGTAGAAGCAATGGATTTCCTTAAAGACAGAATGAATGGAACCAAAAGCAATGAAGAATTCCTCGTTTCGATGAATGGATAAAATAGGTTTATTATTTTAGTAATGAGTATATCAAAACTAGAATAGGAACAACTACTTTTAAACATATTGCTATTTGATGACTAAACTAAGTAAAATTGATTAAGTTCAGTTTGTTGTGTTTTCTTTTGTTTTTGATGAGTCATATTTTTATCACTCAAATTCATTTTGACACCGTTTATTTTGATACAAAAAATATAAACGAGAAAACTGACCATAGTACTCAACTTAATCAATTGATAAAGAATGCTGAGTCCAATACAGTCATTTATTTTACTGAAGGTACTTATTATTTTCAAAATACCATAAAACTCAAAAGCGATATTCAAATTGTGGGGGAGTCTATAGAAAATGTGAAATTCATTTTTGATTTGGGAGGAAAAAATAATCTTTTCAATATTCATGGTAGGTTAGAAAAACGTAAAGATTCTATTCAGAATGAAATTGCTTCGAAAAGCTCTAAAATTTTTGGAAATTTGAATGACGTCAATGTTGGAGATTTATATTTTGTGTATCAATTGAATCCTGCTGTTGAACTTTCTATATGGGCAACGAAAAGTCTCGGACAGTTGATGGAAGTTTCTGAAGTATATAAGGACTCGATTCTATTCAAAAATGAATTTGGGTTAGTTTATTCAAAAGAATCCTTTCCAATTATACAAAAGGTACATGCGATTAGAAATGTCGTTTTCAAAAACTTCAGTATCGAAAGAAAAGATGCCACGAGTTTTCAAACTTCGCATTTTGATTTTGATTATTCGGCCAATTGTTCAATAGAGAATGTAAAATCTCACAACGCTAATTTTGCACATGTAGCAATGAGCCATTCTTACAACGTTTCCATTTCAAACTCCCAATTTTATGACGCTTTCAATCATGGAAATGGAGGTAAAGCGTATGGCGTTTGTTTTCAATTTAATACCTCTCAAAGTAAAGTCGAGAATTGCTATTTTCACAAACTTAGACACGCCATTATTTTACAATCTGGCGCAAATTACAATGATATTAATATGAATTATATTTCGGATAGTTATTGGACAGATGTGAAATTGCCCAAAGATGCTGCTGGTGATATTGTGCTGCATGGAAACTATCCTTTCAATAATATGATTTATGGTAATATTTGCAACAATATAGTTGTGGACAGGTCTCACGGCTTGAATGGCGTTGACAATGTAATCATGCGCAATCGAACTTTGAATTATGGAATCTTTATTCAAAGAAAAAGTGCTACGAAAATAGCTTTGTATAATAATGATATTGAAAAAAATGGATTCTTAAAAGGAAAAATTAGATGCAGAAAGAAAGAAGTGGAATTATACGCTAACAGAATTAATGGCAAATTGTACAAATCAAAAAACCTTATTGAAGAACAAAATTGTAATGAAATTGTCAAAAATATGATAGATTTCAAAATTGGTTATCCATGTGATTTTGATATGTTTTACAATGAAAGTTATAACAAGTATAAAGAATAAAATTTTAATTGTGTAAGTTTGCCAAGTATAAATCACTTTAAATTATAAAAGTTAATTATGTCAAAATTCAATGAATTGATTAAAGGGGAAACTCCTGTAGTAGTTAGTTTTTATGCCGATTGGGCACCCACTTGTGATGATGTGACTTCTCAGTTAAAATCTTTAAAACAAGAAATAGGAGATGTTTTCAAAATTATTAAAATTGATTTTGATAAAAACGAATCCGTAGCTAGCAAACTCAATGTTCAAGGCGTACCAACGGTCATTTTATTTAAAGAAGGAAAAGTGTTGTATAAATCAGCAGGAATATTTGATGCCGATGTTTTGAAAGAAAAACTAAATTTACAATGAGATTTCTTTAAATATATTTCTAACTTTTGAAAACTAAAGTATTTCATTGTCAAATTATCACATTACCACATTTACAAATTATCAAATTAAATTTCTTTTCAACCGAAATGTTAAATAAGTTCATAATTTCTTAATTCTAAATTCTCACATTTCGAATTGCAGTGTATCTTTGCTAAATATTAATAAGTAGTCAATCATCTAATCATAAAAATATGTTACATTCAGCTTTTTCAAACAGGCATATTGGACCATCAGAAAGCGATATTCAATC
>CAWUIK010000096.1:0-9480 GCA_963922585.1 uncultured Flavobacteriales bacterium
AGAAAATTGCCGCTGAAAAAGCAGCTGAAAAATTAAAACAAGAAACTGATAAAAAAGTAGATACATTTGTTATGAAAGCCAATAAAGAAACTGATGATGCACATAAAATATCATACGACAAAGCAAAAAAGGTTAGAGAAGAGGGTAATTCTAAAGCAGATGCAGTAGAAAATACTGCTCAAAGTCAAGCAGATAATATTATGAATAATGCCAACGCTCAAGTAGACAAACTGAAATAATCATCTACAAAAAACATCAACTTGAAGAAAAAAAAGTAAAAAAAATTAAATTCTATTAGTTCGTAAAGATAAAATGTTGTAAATTTAGATTGTTAATTTTTCGATATGACACAAACAACATTAATGGAACCAAAAGAAGCTTTAAGAACTTATTTTGGTTTCGACAAATTTAAAGGAGCGCAAGAAGAAGTTATTCAAAACTTGTTGGAAGGTAATCATACATTCGTGATTATGCCTACTGGAGGTGGTAAATCTCTTTGCTATCAATTACCAGCATTAATGTCTGAGGGGACAGCAATTGTTGTTTCTCCCCTTATTGCCCTTATGAAAAACCAAGTTGATGCCATTAGGCAAGTTAGTGATAACGATAGTATTGCCCATTTTCTTAACTCTTCTTTAAACAAAACTGAAATCAATAAAGTTAAGTCAGACACAACTGCTGGAATTACAAAATTGTTGTATGTTGCACCTGAATCTTTAACCAAACAAGAAACCTTAGATTTTCTTAAAAGTATCAAAATATCTTTTTTTGCTATTGACGAAGCACATTGTATTAGTGAATGGGGACATGATTTTAGACCAGAATACAGAAAGTTAAGACCTATGATTGAAAGCATTGACAATGTTCCAATCATTGCTCTTACAGCTACTGCAACAGAAAAAGTACAACTTGACATCCAAAAAAATTTAGGAATGTTGGATGCCAAACTTTTCAAAGCATCATTCAATCGTCACAATCTTTATTATGAGGTAAGACCTAAAAAAGATGTTCAAAAAAATATCATTCAATTTATAAAAGAAAGACCTGGAAAATCAGGTATAATATACTGTTTGAGTAGAAAAAAAGTTGAAGAAATTGCTGAAGTACTTAATGTCAATGGAATCAAAGCACTACCCTATCACGCTGGACTTGATGCCAATTCGAGAGCGAGGCATCAAGACATGTTTTTGATGGAGGATGTAGATGTGATTGTAGCAACAATAGCATTCGGAATGGGTATAGACAAGCCAGATGTAAGGTTTGTAATTCATCATGACATTCCAAAATCATTAGAGAGTTATTACCAAGAAACTGGAAGAGCTGGAAGAGATGGTGGAGAAGGAGTATGTGTAGCATTTTATTCTTACAAGGATATCGAAAAACTAGAGAAATTTCTTCATGGGAAGCCTTTGGCTGAACAAGAAATTGGATTTCAACTCCTCCAAGAAGTGGTTTCATATGCTGAAACAAGCATGAATAGAAGAAAATTCTTACTGCATTATTTCGGTGAAGAATTTGACGAAATCAATGGAGAAGGTGCTGATATGTGTGATAATTCTAGATACCCGAAAGAAAAAGTTGAAGGTAAGGAAGATATTAAAGCATTATTAGAAACTGTAAAAGATTTAGAAGGAAAACACAAAATGAAATATTTTGTCGATTTACTTTCTGGAAAATTAACACAAGAAATCAAAACATATAAACACGATACTTACAAAAATTTTGGGATTGGTAAAGAAAAAGAAGAAGGCTTTTGGAGTGGCGCTATTCGTCAAAGTATCGTAGAAGGGTTGATTGGTAAAGAAATTGAATCGTACGGTACATTATATATAACTGATAAAGGAAAAGAATTTATTCAAAATCCTAAATCATTTATGATCATCAAACAGAACGATTTCAGCGATGCAGATGGTGAAGATACTCATGTAAAACAAGGTGTGGCTGGAGGTCATTCTGCAGATGAAGTACTGTTTAAAATGTTGAAAGATCTCAGAAAGAAAATTGCAACAGAAATGAATGTACCTCCTTTTGTAGTTTTCCAAGATCCATCATTAGAGGATATGACCATACAATATCCGATAACTTTGGAAGAATTACAAAATGTAAATGGTGTTGGGACAGGTAAAGCACAAAGGTATGGGAAACCATTTATTGAATTGATTAGTGCTTATGTTACAGAAAATGAAATCGACAGACCTCAAGACTTTGTTGTAAAATCGATTGTGAATAAAAGCGGAGCCAAGGTAAACATCATCATGAATATCGATAAAAAACTTCCTTTAGACATTATTGCAAAAAGTCAACAAAAAGATTTAGATGAATTTATTACTGAACTCGAAGGGATAGTATCGTCTGGAACTAAGTTAAACATCGATTATTATTTGAATGAAATTCTTGATGAAGATGCTATTGAAGAAATTTACGACTACTTTATGGAGGATGCCGAAACAGATTCTATAGATGATGCTATAAAAGAGTTTGATGGAGATTATTCTGAACAAGAATTACGTTTGGTCAGACTAAAATTTATGAGTGAAGTAGCTAATTAATACTTTACCACTAACAATTATTTTTAACCACTTGATAATTTTTTTATGTCACAGGCAACTTTTTTTATTACTTTGCATCTTTAAAACATAACAATAATTAAAACTATGAAAAAAATCTACTTAGGACTAGGGCTTTTGGCTTTATCTACTGGAGCAATTGCTCAAACAAGTGTAGTAACGAGAGACGCTATTACCTTTCAACGTTTAGATTTCTCTAAACAAGATAACATTATCAAAAAAGATGTTATTGCAAATTCAAACAAAGCATTGGGTGTAACTGTGTGGAGTGATGACTTTTCAGATCCAATGACTTGGACTGTTGATAACAATGGGCAAACTGGTGCTGAATTCGGATGGAATATCAACACTACAAACGAAGGTTGGTTTACTGGTAGTGGCCTTGGAGGAGTAATCAACTCTACTTCTGATGGTAATTTTGCTGAAGTGCAAAATGGAGATTACAATGCTGGTGATCAAGCGACTGGTGTTGTTTATAATCTAACAACTGCAAACCCTATTGATGTTAACACACTTACAAGTGGAGTTAACAACGTGGTTTTACAGTTTGAACAATTTGGTGCACTATTTAATGATAGCCAAACTATTTTAGTAAGTACAGATGGTACTACTTGGACAGAAGTTGGTAGCAACAACAATAGAACAACTTTTGTTGGTAATAACCCTTCTGCAGTATATGCAAATTCTGAAACTGTTACTTACAACATTTCTTCTGCAATTCAAGCAAATCCTTCAACTGTTTGGATTAGATTTTCTTGGACTTCAAGATTTGCAACTCAAATGGACCCTGTAGCTTGGACTACATTTGGATGGTTTATTGATGATGTTGCCATCGTTACATCTCCTGATCATGACTTAACTTTGAATGGAGTAAGAATGTTCTCAGGGCCACAAGAACTTCCTTATTACATTGTTCCTACTGGTCAAGTTACAGATATTAACTTTTTTGGATCAGTAACTAATAATGGTACACAATCACAAACTAACACTGTACTTTCTGTAACTGCTGGAGGTAATACTTACACTTCTGCTACAGGTTTTGATCAAGCGCCATTAATGACTGATACATTATTTACAACTACTGCTTTCAATCCTGGAACTGCTGTTGCAACTTATCCAATTAACTTTTCTGTAGGTTCTGACTTTACTGATGATGTACCTGGAGATAATACTGGAGCTGAAACTATGTACGTTACAAACCACATCTACGCTCGAGATAAAGCTGGTTTAACTGGTGCAGCTACTACTGGATCTGTATCTAACTGGGCTGGAACAGGTCCTGGAGATAATTTTAGAATTGGAAATATCTTTGACATCGTTGCTGATCAAACTGTGTATGCAGTTACTGTAAAATTATCTGGAACAGTTCCTACTGGAGGTGCTTTGACTTATTGTCAAATCTACAAATTTGATGCTGGTTCACAAACTTATGTTCTTTTAGAAGAGACTGAAGAGAAAAACATTACTACTGCTGCTCAAATAACCAATATGCAAACTTACATTTTAAACAATCCAGTTGATTTATTCGCTGGTGATGATTTACTTGTAGTTGCTGGTCACTATGGTGAAGAAATATCTTTTGCATACTCTGGATCTGCTCCTGATGGATCTGTTGTAGGATTTGATGCTTCTGGAAGTTTAGTTGGATTGGCTAATCCAGTAAATATCTGTGTGAGATTAAACTTTGATGAGTCTATATCTGTTCAAGAAGAAAACAATGGTGTAGCTGTTGGTCAAAACTTCCCAAACCCATACAATGGAAATACTCAAGTAAACTATACTTTAACTTCTACAGAAGAAGTAATGGTAGAAATTACTGACCTTACTGGAAAAGTAATTGCAGTGATGAATGAAGGTGTTAGAACTGCTGGTTCTCATACTTTAACTTTCAACAGTGATAATATGGCTGCTGGAACTTACTTCTACACACTTTCTACTTCGAAAGGAAAAGTAACTAAATCTATGGTGGTTGCTAAATAAGCGATTGTCATTTTAAATATTCATTATAAAAGGAAGTTCAGTTTTGGACTTCCTTTTTTTTGTTTCTTTACAATAATTTATATGCTATGTTGTTTGGATATATGGTTATTAACTTAAGTTTACTATTTTTGCGCATCTAAAAACACACACATGGAAAACAACAAAGAAAATTTTAATGCAAAAGACATTATAGATTTCTTATGGAAACATAAAAAACCAATCCTAATACTTGGAATTCTTGCTGCAGTTGTTTCATCAATTGTTTCCTTAATGATTGAAGAAAAATACAAGTCAACCGTGACCATATATCCTACTAAAGCAAGTGCTGTATTTTATAGCGAAATCATCACAGAAAATCAAGAAGTAGGTAGGTTTGGAGAAGAAGCTGAAGCAGAACAAATGCTTCAAATTTTGGAATCTTCAAAAATTAGAGATAAAGTGATTTCAAAATTCAACTTGATGCAACACTACGAAATTGATACTGCAAGTAAATATAAATACTATGATTTAGCAGAAACCTATAGTGATTTGATTAGTTTTAGTAGAAACAACAAAGGCGCTGTTATCATTAGTGTTTTGGACAAAGATATCGACACTGCTGTAATGATTGCATCTTATATCGCAGATTTGTTTGACAGTACTAAAAATAACATCATTCATGAAAGAGCCATTTATGATTATGAAATTAAAAAAGAAAATTTGATTACACTTCAAAAAGAAATGGCTGCTTTACAAGATTCTATTTCTACTTTGACAAGTCAAGGTGTAGTAACCGAAGACGGATATGAAGGATTGGTATTAGCAATGGTGAATTCAAAAGATGCTACTACAAGAGATTTATATCTCAAAAAAATGGAAATGACAGAAAAATACGGAGGATTACTAAATACTCTGATCACAGAAGCTGGCCTTTTAGCCTCAAGAGTTTCTACCATGTCTTTTTTAACCAATCAAGCAGAGACATCTGCTACCAAAAACATTTCTCATCAGTTTAAAATTGAAGAAGCAACTGTACCTATTAAAAAATCTTATCCTATAAGATGGTTGATTGTAGTAGTTTCGACTTTTTCGACCGTTTTTATGGTTATTGTTTTGCTTCTTTTCTATGAAAAAATAAAAGAATTAAACCTCAAGTCCAAAACCAATTCGTAGTATTTTGTTGAGCCTACTCAAAAATCAATGGATCTATTTACTAGGGTTTATATTTATAGGTATAAACTGTTGGTTTTATTATACCAATGATTTTTATTTGTTAAACTTACTTCCTTTTGCATTTATAACAATATTTGCCGCATTATTTTCACTTGACAAACTCTTTTTGTTTGTAGCATTTTGCACGCCATTGTCTTTGAATTTAGAAGAACTTTCAGGAGGGATTGGGCTTTATTTACCCACCGAACCGATTCTTTTTTTAATGATGATTATTTTTTTGGTTAAACAAATTTTGGACAATACCAAAAGG
This sequence comes from uncultured Flavobacteriales bacterium, assembly GCA_963922585.1. GTDB lineage: Bacteria > Bacteroidota > Bacteroidia > Flavobacteriales_D > Parvicellaceae > Parvicella. Next base: position 6,010 of record CAWUIK010000096.1, read on the forward strand.
GACAGAAAAGTAATCAATCATCCAATAAGTATTGCCATTTATTTTCATTTTGCATGGATGTTTTTGACTTCGCTCACAAGTGAATTGCCGATTGTTTCTTTTAAATATTTTCTGTCTCAACTTTGGTTTGTAATTCCCTGTTATTTCTTTGGAATATGGTTTTTCAAAAGCGACAAAAAAAACATCATGCGGTTTATTTGGGCGTATTTACTTCCACTTACTTTTGTATTGTTATTTACGGTTATCAAACATGCAGGACATGGATTTAGTGAAGAAACTGGGCATTGGATTATGAGTCCGTTTTTCAAAGATCACACTTCTTATGGTGCCATTATAGCATTGTTTATTCCAATTGTGGTAATGCTTGCTTTCAATAAGGAGTTTTCTTTTGAAACAAGAAGTTTACTTTTTGTAATGCTTATCATTTTTTCCATAGCACTTTTTTACAGTTATACAAGAGCTGCCTGGCTGAGTGTAGTTGCTGCGGGAATGGTTTATTTACTTTTTTTATTTAAAATTAAGTTCAAGTACTTAGTTTATGTAGGTTCTATAGCAGGAATATTCATAGCGATTAATTGGACAGAACTCAATTATATGATTAGAAAAAATGACGCTGAGCATACCACAGAAAATTTCAGTGAAAGGATAGAATCCATGTCTAACGTTTCGTCAGACGCTTCTAATTTAGAAAGGTTGAACAGATGGAATTCTGCTATGAAAATGTTTTACGAAAAACCAATTGTTGGATGGGGTCCTGGAACCTACGCAATGCTTTACGCGCCTTTTCAAGCTCCAGAAGATTTAACCATAATAAGTACTAATTTTGGTACAGGTGGAAATGCACATAGCGAATATTTAGGACCTCTTGCGGAACAAGGCGTTTTGGGACTTGTCTCAATGATTTTGCTTCTAATTGCCATTTTTTATACTGCTTCTAGACTATACCTTAATGTAGAGAACAAACAATTTAGAAGAATTGTGATGATGCTTTTACTGGCTTTAGTGACTTACTTTACGCATGGAGTTCTCAACAACTATATGGATACTGATAAAGCATCCGTTCCAATATGGACTTTTATAGCCATCATAGTGACGATAGATGTTTATCACACAAAAATAGAAAGAAAAGTGAATTAATCATTTTCGATATTCCTCTGGAATTTCAGATTCTATACTCACTTCTAGATTTTACTCTTATCTGTTATTGTTTTTTTTCGAAATAAATTATTCTAAATTAATAAATTATGTTTTTATCAATCCTTCTAAAGGCGATTTGATAACATTACCAATTTTACATTTATGTTTTAATGCTACTTTTTTTAATTCCTCTTGAAAAGCATGACCTACAGAGCCTACAACATTTATGGGTAATGTTTTATGGTTTTTATATTTGATGATATGCTGTTTGAAAAAATCATCGAATGAATTTTCTACTAATTTTTGAAGATATGGCTGTTGTTTATAATGCTTACTTATCCAAGTGCTAAAAGAAGCCATATACTTATTGGGTCTTGGTTTTCTGTAAACATTCTCAAAAACAATTTCGGTTGTGATTCCTTTTTCATCAAAAAAAATTTCTCTCAAAGTTTCTGGCATGTCTTTATTTAGATAGTCTTGTAATATCCTTTTCCCCATATAACAACCGCTTCCTTCATCACCTAAAATATATCCCAAAGAAATTACATTATCAATAATTTGATTGCCATCATAAAAACAACTGTTACTTCCAGTTCCCAAAATAACAGCTATTCCTTTTTTGTTGCCACAGGCTGCTTTCGCTGCTCCTAATAAATCATGATTTACAGTAATTTCAGAAAAAGGAAAAAAACTATGTAGCGCATCTTTAATCACTTTTGATTTGGATTCCTGGGAACAACCAGCACCATAAAACTCAATTAAATGTGTATTCTTGATATTGGAAGTGCAAAAGGTCGGCATCAGTTCGTTTCTAATGGAATCCATTATCATTTCCTTGGTGTTCATATATGGATTTAGTCCAATAGTATGAAACTCTTTTACGACTTTTCCATGTTCTACTAATACCCAATCCGTTTTTGTAGAACCACTATCTGCTATCAACTTCATACACCCTTCATTTTAAGTTGCATAAAGATAATTTTATAAACCTCTTTAAAAACTAAAGCAAAATTAAATATTCAACGAATAGTTTTTAATAACGACTTCTTACAATCTATTTCACTGAATTTCAAACACAGTAATGTCACTTCACCACACTAAAAGAAACTGAAGTTTCAAAACCATCCGCATCTAAAATCTTAAGTATATGTTCGCCTTCTTTTGGTTGAAATTCCATTTCATGAATACCAATGGTTTCTCCGATATATTGATCGTCCATATGCCAATATATAACTGCTTCTCTATCATTGTGAGAAGCTTCAAAAACCGCTTTACCTTCTGACTCATCTAATAACTTAGGTAAATAAATGTTACTTTGAAATTTGGGATATACGATTACTAAAGGTTTTTGAGTTTCATCATAAGAACAACCATCACGATAAGGAGGCAAAGAAATATAAGTTGGATTTTTGTATCTGTAATATTTCTCAGCAATTGGAGGTAAAACAAACCATGGTTTTGAAATCATATTCATAGGTAGCTCACATGAACTATTGACTCTTTGTCCATTAGCATCCAAATGTATTATTTTGTGATAAGGACAAGCACTGGCGTTTTTGCAGGAACTCGGAACAAGCACTGTATCAACTTCTGGGCAAATCGTGGATGCTTTAAAACCAGAATGCTTACAAATTGCAACACTTTCCATGTTATCATAAGGAGGGGAAAACCAACTAGAATTTGATAATTTTGAAAACACATCAAATAAAATTGGAGCAGCTACTTTCACTCCTACCAAACCAGGTCTACCCTCTCCTTCTGCATTGCCTACCCATACTCCTACTACATATTTTGGAGTTACCCCCACTGCCCAAGCATCTCTGAAACCATAAGATGTTCCTGTTTTCCATGCAATTTTTTGAGAAGTATTAAAATGTTGCCATTGTGCATCTTCTTCAGGTCTTACTACTTGCAACATCGCTTCAAAGGTACTCCAAACAGCAGCAGGACTAAATGTTTTTTGAGTAGAAAAACCTTTGGGATTTGAATATAATTGAAAATCAATGAACTTATTTTTCTTGCCTTTTTCAAAATCATTGAGCGTTACAGCCATGTTTCCATAAATAGTACACAAATCCCACAAAGTAGTCTCTGCTCCTCCCAAAATTAAAGACAGACCATAGTCATTACTTGGTCTATTGATAGTGGACATTCCAATATCATTGAGTTTTTGATGAAATCTTTGTACTCCATAATCTTTTAGCATTTTTACTATGGGAACATTCAGTGAACGCGCTAATGCTTTGTGTGCTGGCACCACTCCATCGTATTTATAATCATAATTTTTCGGAGCATAACCGCTCAAAATCATTGGTAAATCTGGAATCAATTGGT
>CAWUIK010000097.1:0-9378 GCA_963922585.1 uncultured Flavobacteriales bacterium
ATCGTCTTTATTTTTTCTTGCAATTAGGCCGTGAGAAGGAAATAGTGTTTTTTCTTTAAATTTTTCCAATTCTTCTTTGTTTTGAATTGAAGCGGCATTAAAATTTGTAGTGGTAGATAGTTCTCTGGCTTTAATTTCAAGGTTATTTTTTTTATCAATAAAAACTAGTATTTCATCATCTGCTTGAGAAAAAAATAAAGAAGGATGCATACCAAAAGAGCCCTCACTTGCAATGGCTAAGTCACATTTTGCAAGTTCCATTGCTGTAAAACACTTTTTTCTTGCGGTTTCTAAAGGAGATAATTTGCGTTCTATTTCTCCGCTAAAGGTGCCTAGCAAATCTGTATCTAGTTCATCAGAAATGATGCAGTTTACACCAAGTTCTGACTCCAAAATAGGAGCAATTACGCTCTCTTTTTGATGTTTTGTAGCGATGATTAGTGTCCTTCCTTCAAACATGATGGTTTATTCAACATCCTTTAAAACAATGGTGATTTCCGAAGAAATCACCATTTGTTTGTTGTGTTTTTTTGCCTCATTGAGAATTTTCTCAAGTTTTGCAATATTTTTTTGCAACTCAGGAATTCTACTTATAGCGGTTGGGTCTTCTATCCCAAACCTTTCTTGCGAACTGAAGTTTTTTAATTGATGAAAATTTATTTTTGTAGCAAAAATATTCATAAGAATATCTCTTGCTTCTTCTTCATCAAATACACCTTCAATCAGTGATAGTTTTTCTGATTTATTCATGGTTTTTATATGTGTTAGAAGGTAAATGATGCAACAAAATAGCACCAAAAACAATCGATAATGAGGCATGAAGATTTCCTTGGCTTGCATCTTCAAGTGTAAATGCGAAGCACAAAAAAACAATCATAATGATAAGGCATGTTATATTAAATAGAACTTGTGTCATAACAATTATTGACCTTGTCCAAGTGAGAAAGCTGATTTGCCATCAAATGAATAAAGGTTTTCAGTTTTTATAGTGTCTATTTTTTCTTCTTCAGCATTGTTCAAAAGTTCAATGATTTGTTTTTTAGAAACTTCATCTGCTTCTTTTGATTTGAATCTACATCTCCAATGATCTGTGCAGAAAGTTTCATTAAATCCATCAGGCCAAACTTTGATTCCTCTATTGGTAATCATTGAAAGTTCCATTCCTTGAGGAGCAATTTTATGAAGATTTTGTGCTAAGTCATTTGGGTTTTCTCCATTCCAATGAACAAACACATCAACTCCTTGAAGTACTTTCTCTTTTGCAGGTTTTCTCTTGTATTTTGGTAAGTTTAAAGCGGCACTGTTAGCATAACTTACAGGTTTAAACATACTTGGTTTATTCCCTAAGTTGGCAATTACGGCTTGAGCAAATTCTTTTGTTCCTACCTTTTTAGAACTTTTTCCTTCTGTATAAATATCAGCAGTATGAATTCCTTTTTCAAGAGTACTTAACCAAGCATTTTGAATTTTTTCAGCTACATCTGTTTGACCGATATGATTAAGCATCATTATAGCACCTTGCAATAATCCAGATGGGTTTGCAATGTTTTTTCCTCCAATATCAGGTGCTGTTCCGTGAATCGCTTCAAACATAGCACATTCTTCACCAATATTTGCAGAGCCTCCAAGTCCAACTGAACCAGTGATTTCTGCAGCGATGTCAGAAATGATGTCTCCATATAGATTTGGCATCACTATTACGTCAAAACTTTCAGGAGATTCTGCTACTTTAGCAGCACCTATATCTACGATCCAATGCTCGTTTTGGATATCTGGATATTCTTGAGCAATTTCGTTGAATACTTGTCTGAACAAACCGTCAGTTTGTTTCATAATATTGTCTTTGGTAAAACAAGTTACTTTTTTACGGTTTTGTTGTTTGGCGTATTCAAAAGCATATCTCACAATTTTTTCACAACCAGGACGGCTGATCAATTTCAAACATTGAACTACTTCATCAGTTTGTTGATGTTCGATACCTGCATATAAATCTTCTTCATTTTCTCTTACAATCACCAAATCCATTACTGGATGTTTTGTGCTTACAAATGGATGTAAACTTTTACATGGTCGCACATTGGAATAAAGACCTAAAAATTTTCTTGTAGTAACATTCAAACTTTTGTAGCCTCCACCTTGTGGTGTTGTAATTGGAGCTTTCAAAAATATTTTATTACGTCTTATCGAATCCCAAGACTCTGGAGCGATTCCAGATGTATTTCCTGCTAAATAAACTTTTTCACCTACTTGTATTTCTTCAATTTCGATTTTAGCACCAGCGGCCAAAATAATTTCTAAAGTGGCATCCATTATTTCAGGACCAATTCCATCTCCTTTTGCGACTGTAATTTTTTTCATTGTAAATTTATTTAAGATTTAACGGTGCAAATTTTATAGTTTTAATTCATATATTTTTATTTATCTTTGTTATGAAAAGTATAAATATATTTTATGAACTATACATTGAACCAACTAAGAATATTCATTAAAGTTGTTCAGACACAAAGTGTTACTAAGGCATCTGAAGAACTCCATTTGACGCAACCAGCAGTGTCTATTCAGTTGAAAAATTTTCAAGATCAATTTGATATACCACTTACAGAAGTGGTGGGAAGAAAAATATATATTACAGATTTTGGTAAAGAAATCGCAGAAGCTGCAGAAAGTATACTCCAACAGGTGAATGCTATAAATTATAAAACACATGCTTTCAAAGGACAATTAACAGGAAGATTAAAGATTTCTGTTGTTTCTACTGGGAAATATGTTATGCCTTTTTTCTTAACGGATTTTATTCGTCAAAACAATGGGGTGGAGCTGATAATAGATGTAACCAACAAAAACAAAGTTCTTGAAAGTTTAGAAAACAACGAAGTAGATTTAGCATTAGTTTCTATTTTACCTTCTACTTTGAATGTTGAAAAAATGGATTTGCTGAAGAATAAACTTTACCTTGTAGGTAATTCTCAAATACAAATTAAGAGAAACATGAAAATACAAGATGTTTTTCAGGATTTACCTATCATATTTAGGGAAAAAGGGTCTGGAACTCGCCAAACCATGGAAAGTTTTTTTGAAAAAAACAATATTCCCGTAAAAAAGAAAATGGAGTTGACATCTAACGAAGCAGTTAAGCAGGCTTTAATGGCAGATTTGGGCTATTCTATTATGCCTTTGATAGGAATCAGAAATGAACTGTATAGTAATGAACTGCATATTACCCCTATAAAAAACTTACCGATTACTACTACATGGAGTTTAATTTGGCTTAAAGGAAAAAAACATGCTCCAGTAGCTAAAGCTTTTTTATCATTTTTGGAAAAGGAAAAAAGCCAAATTGTTCAAAAGCATTTCAGTTGGTATGAACAGTATTGATGAATATTGTTATTAAGAGTAAACAAAAAAATCCCCGATAGCGAACCATCGAGGATTTAATATAAGTAAGTAATATACCGATTAATAATTTATTTTACTGCATCAACAACTGCCTTGAAAGCTTCTGGATGATTCATTGCTAAATCAGCCAATACTTTTCTATTAAGGTCAATTTCTGTTTTGTTGATTTTCCCCATAAATTCTGAGTAACTCATTCCGTGAAGACGAGCGCCTGCATTAATTCTGGCAATCCACAATGAACGGAAATTTCTCTTTTTGGTTTTTCTATCTCTGTAAGCGTAAACTAAACCTTTTTCGACTGAGTTTTTCGCTACAGTATAAACATTCTTTCTTCTACCAAAACTACCTTTGGCTAAGTTTAAGATTTTTTTTCTACGAGCACGACTAGCGACTCTATTTTTTGCTCTTGGCATAACTTTAAGTTTTTTGAAAATTAGTGCTCTTTATAATGTTTATAAAGAATCTTAGGGACTAATTATCGGGTTAACAATTTAAATAAACCAAATCAATAGACTTTCTATCGACTTATTTTTAGGCACACAATTGTACCAATACGTTTTTAACGTCTGTTTTTGCTACTAAACCTGACTTAGTAAGATTTCTCTTTCTTTTTGTAGATTTTTTAGTCAAAATGTGACTTTTAAAAGCGTGTTTTCTTTTGATTTTTCCAGTACCAGTAAACTTGAAACGTTTCTTAGCACTAGATTTTGTTTTCATTTTAGGCATCTTTCTGCTTTTTTATTTGGGTTATTACTTACTTTTTTTTCTTGGGTGTGAAAGTCATAATCATTTTCTTTCCGTTCATTTCAGGCATGTTTTCGATAATTGCATCGTCTGCCAATTCTTGAGCGAATTTCAACAATAATATTTCACCTCTGTCTTTATACACAATTGTTCTTCCTTTGAAGAATACAAAAACTTTCAATTTCGACCCTTCTTCCAAAAACTTCTTAGCATTTTTCAATTTGAATTGAAAATCATGCTCATCGGTATTAGGTCCAAATCGAATTTCTTTTACTACCACTTTTTGCTGTTTGGCTTTCAACTCTTTTTGTTTCTTTTTTTGTTCGTAAAGAAACTTTTTATAGTCAATAATCTTACAGACAGGCGGATCTGCATTAGGGGAAATTTCCACTAAATCCAAATCTTGTTCTGATGCCATTTCTATTGCTTTGGCAACGGAATATACTCCTGGTTCGATATTTTCGCCTACTAACCTAACTTCAGGAACTCTAATCCTTTCGTTTATTCTGTGCAAATCTTCTTTACTAAAATTTGCTCTTGGTGCTCGACCTTTAAAATTGTTTGCGATAGCTGTAAATTTTTAGTTAAACTTAATTAATTTTTCTTCTATTTCTTTATTAATGATTATTGCAAATTCATCCACGCTGAATGTACCCAAATCACCTTCTCCTTGTCTTCTTACAGAGACTTTTTTATCGTTCATTTCTTGCTCACCTACGATAAGCATGTAAGGGATTTTTTCCATTTCTGCATCCCTAATTTTCTTCCCGATTTTTTCGTTTCTGTCGTCAACGAGACCGCGAATATCGTAATTTTTTAGCAATTCTGAAATTTCTTTTGCATAATCATTAAATTTTTCACTAATAGGAAGTATAGTATATTGCTCTGGAGTCAACCAAATAGGGAACTTTCCAGCAGTATGCTCAATTAATACAGCAAAAAATCTTTCCAACGATCCAAAAGGTGCTCTGTGAATCATCACAGGCCTGTGTTTTTGATTGTCAGATCCTGTATATTCTAGTTCAAAACGCTCTGGTAAGTTGTAATCTACTTGAATAGTACCCAATTGCCAACTTCTGCCAATGGCATCTTTCACCATAAAATCCAACTTTGGACCATAAAAAGCTGCTTCTCCATATTCGATTACGGTGTTCAAACCTTTCTCTTGAGTAGCTTTAATGATAGATGCTTCTGCTTTTTCCCAGTTTTCTTCGCTTCCTATATATTTAGAACGGTCTTCTTTGTCTCTCAAAGAAATTTGAGCAGTATAGTCTTTAAAGTCTAAAGCTTTAAAAACATATAAAACCAAATCTATCACATTCATAAATTCTGCTTCCACTTGGTCTTGACTGCAAAATATGTGGGCATCATCTTGTGTAAACCCTCTTACTCTGGTAAGTCCGTGCAGTTCTCCACTTTGCTCGTATCTATATACTGTTCCAAATTCGGCAAACCTAAGTGGTAAATCTTTATAAGATCTTGGCTCAGCATTGAATATTTCACAGTGATGAGGACAGTTCATTGGTTTCAACAAGAACTCTTCATTTTCATGAGGAGTTTTGATGGCTTGGAATGAATCTGCACCGTATTTTTCGTAATGTCCAGAACAAATATACAGTTCCTTGTTGCCAATATGTGGTGTAGAAACCGCTTGATAACCAGAACGTGCTTGAGCTGCTTTTAGAAAATCAACCAATCTATCTCTGATAGCTGTTCCTTTGGGCAACCAAAGTGGAAGTCCCATACCAACTTTTTGAGAAAAGGTAAACAACCCCAATTCTTTACCTAATTTTCTATGGTCTCTTTTCTTTGCTTCTTCAAGTAGTTCAAGATATTCTGAAAGTTCTTTCGCTTTTGGAAAAGTGATGCCATAAATTCTAGTAAGTTGTTGTCTGTTTTCGTCACCTTTCCAGTAAGCACCAGCAACACTCATTAATTTCACAGCTTTGATGTAACCTGTGTTGGGAATATGGGGCCCTCTGCACAAATCAGTGAAATTTCCTTGAGTGTAGAAAGTAATTGCTCCATCTTCGAGGTTTTCAAGTAATTCTAATTTGTAAGGATCATTTTTTTCCTTGAAATAGGCAATGGCATCATCTTTAGAAATTTCTTTTCTAATAAATTCCGCTTTGGTTCTTGCCAATTCCAACATTTTATCTTCAATTTTTTTGAATTCTTTATCAGAAAATTCATAATCTCCGAAATCTACATCGTAGTAAAAACCATTTTCAACTGGAGGTCCAATAGCTAATTTGATGCCTGGGTAGAAAAACTCCAAAGCCTCTGCCATCAAGTGAGCAGAACTATGCCACATGGTAGATTTTCCTCCTTTGTCGTTCCATGATAAAAGACTCATCGTGACATCAGTCGTCAAGGTTCTGTTAAGGTCAATAATTTCACCATTAACTTCTGCTGCTAATACATTTCTAGCAAGCCCCTCACTGATGCTCATCGCCACATCCATCGATGTAACTCCCGCTTCATACTCTCTTATACTGCCATCAGGCAATGTAACTTTTATCATGTTTTTTAAAATTTGACTGGCAAAGGTAGTAGTTTTATGAAAATCAGATGCATATTGTATATTAAAAATTGATATTTTTTTATTTTTTCTGTATTATTTATTTGGGGTACTATTTATCGTAAATATTAGTGTCGATGTGAAAAAACTTTATTTCAATACTAACAAAAAGTTAAATTGTGAATTACTCTTAAAAAAAAAAATAAGTTTGATAAGAATAAAACAAATACAATAATTACTTTTGGGCAAACAATTTAAAAAGTTATGAATTTACACGAATATCAAGGAAAAGAAATTTTAAAAAGTTATGGAGTTCCAATTCAAGAAGGAATTGTGGTTGATAATTTAGATAATGTGGAAAGTGCAGCAAAAGAACTTTCGGCTAATACAGGTACTGAATGGTATGTGGTAAAAGCTCAAATTCACGCTGGAGGAAGAGGAAAAGGTACTTGTGAAGAAACAGGTTCTCATGGTGTTGTGATATCTAAAGGTTTAGGAGAACTTAAAGGAAAAGTGGACGGAATTCTAGGAAAACACTTAGTAACGCTTCAAACCAATGGTGTTGGTAAAAAAGTAAACAAAGTGCTTATTGCTGAAGATGTTTACGCACCAGATTTTGATAAATGTGAAGAATATTATATGTCTGTTCTTTTGAATAGAGAAACAGGAAGAAACATCATTATGTATTCTACTGAAGGTGGAATGGATATTGAGAAAGTTGCTGAAGAAACACCACATTTGATTTTCAAAGAAGAAATCGATCCTAAAGTGGGTATTCAAGGTTTTCAGTGTAGAAAAATTGCTTTCAACTTAGGTTTGAGTGGTACAGCATTTAAGAACATGACCAAATTTGTGGCTAATTTGTATAAAGCATATGAAGGGTGTGATGCTTCAATGTTTGAGATTAATCCAGTTTTAAAAACTTGTGATGAGAGAATTCTTGCAGTAGATAGTAAAGTAACTTTGGATGACAACGCATTGTTCCGTCACCCAGAGTATGAAGCAATGAGAGATACTTCTGAAGAGAATCCAATTGACGTAGAAGCTAAAGAAGCAGGTTTGAACTATGTAAAATTAGACGGAAACGTTGGTTGTATGGTTAACGGTGCTGGATTGGCAATGTCCACAATGGACATCATCAAACTTTCTGGAGGGGAGCCTGCTAACTTCTTAGACGTAGGGGGTACTGCAGATGCGGATAGAGTTGCTAAGGCTTTTAACATCATCTTGAAAGACGAAAATGTAAAAGGAATTTTAGTTAACATTTTTGGAGGAATAGTAAGATGTGATAGAGTAGCAAATGGAGTAGTGCAAGCTTACAAAAGTATCGGAAACATTCAAGTTCCTATTATAGTAAGACTTCAAGGAACCAATGCTGTAGAAGCAAAAGAAATCATTGATAATTCTGGTTTGAACGTATTCTCTGCAATTACTTTGCAAGATGCTGCAGACAGAGTGAAAGATTTGATTGTGAATTAAATTTACATAAAATATACTAAGTTTAAAAGCGGTATTCCATTGGAATTCCGCTTTTTTTATATCACAAGATTAACTAAAGTATATAAAAACGTCAATATTTAAAAAGCGTAGATTTATACGTTTAATTCTACGCTTTTAGATGTGTTTTTAAAAAATATAACAGGGTTTCATTTTGAAAGTAAAATTTTTATATCTCTATTCCATCTTTAAAAGAAATGGAAATTAATGCCATGATGAAGTTTTTCAAACAGTTACAGAAAAAAAAAGTGATAAAAAACGCAATAAATATATCCTTTATTTGTAGTTTTGCATTTATAAACAAAATACATGAATGGAATAAACACCAGTAGCTGGTGTTTATCCGCGTGTTGTAGGGCATAAAACACAGACTGCAAAACATGAAGCATAAGTTGATTAATAAAAAATATAAAACGCCAATTGGATTAGTGGATTGCGGACTAACAAGCGATAAGTCGTTGATTGAATTGGTTGAAAATAAGACTTATGAAAATGGGCAATCGGAGATATATAAAACAGATAGTTGTCAAATAGAGCTGATAGAGTTTAAAATTCGGACTCCTTTATACAATGGCGATACCTTGACTGATTCGCAAGGGTGGATTTGGCGGATTACAAAACAACGAGCCGATTTGGAATCAATCCAACTTAATTGCAATCTTATTGACTTTGATTCAAACACCGATTTTGACACAGCAACAGGAGAACACCTTGACGCAATTGAAGCGAGTAATAGTGACTGGATTTTACATATAGGAACAGAGGATGGCGAAGTAATGAATTGGAGAGCAAAAGAAAATGATTGGTTTCCTGACCGCCTTCAAGACAAAGTGAATTTTTATCAGTCGATTACAGAAATGGAAAAGAACGGATTTAAAACAAAAATTCCTGATTTGAAATTAAATGAAAGACTTCATATTCAATATATTTGCGCATATGACAGCAAGTCTGATGATAAAAATAAGGTGAATACATGGCTAGCTGTTGATGAATTCAAAAGAAAACTTGAAAATTGGATAGGGATTTGGTAATGAATAAATTACGCCCTACAACAATGTATAAAAATAATAGCCGGGATAGTAGTAATTTCAAGGGTTGTAGCCCGCTTCAACTTTCTTGTAACTTGACAGGAAAGTGCCACGCAGTCGGCTACTATTCTTATACTAAACGTTGGTGGTAATAATAAAAACTCCCGTTGAAAATAGAAGACATATATCATC
>CAWUIK010000098.1:0-9120 GCA_963922585.1 uncultured Flavobacteriales bacterium
TTAGTTCCATGAATCTCTGAAATTTTATTTTTCTAAAAGAATTTTTTATTCTTTGAGTAACGATAACATTAGTATAAGATTAATTTCACAAGCGAGTTCTGAAAGAAGTATTGGTTTTGTGGTTAATCTAGAAGATGCTGAAAGAGCAGTGAATTTATTGCAAAAAGAATTCAAAAATGAGATTTTATCAAAAGATATTTCTACGATTTCAAGAAATGATGCTATTTCAATAATTGCTATTACAGGAAAACACAATTATGCTCTAGAAAAAGCTATTTCTGGTCTTCGAAAAAATAAGATTTGGTTGCATTTGATTGCTAATTCAATAAATGGAGAGCATATTTCATTGGTAGTTTCTAATAACGATGTTTCGAAAGCTTTGAATGTGGTGCATAATCAGGTTTTTGGAGCGATAAAAACACTTAATGTTTTTTCACTAGGGAAGGGTACAGTAGGAAAAGCATTGATTCAACAGGTGCTTCAAACTTCTGAGTCTTTGGTGGAGCGCAGAAAATTAAAAATCAATATTATAGGAGTAAGTAATTCAAGTAAAAGTATATTTAGTGAAGTTGGACTTGGATTAGATTGGGAATCTGCATTAGATAAATCAAGTGAAACAAATGACATCGAAGTTTTGATTGCAAAAATCAAAACTGCAGGTCTAGAAAATGTGGTGATTTTAGATAACACCGCCAATAAAGACATTGCACTTTCATACCCTAAATTTGTTTTAGCGGGATTTGATATCATAGCTTCCAACAAAATTGCAAATACTCTTCCTTTGGATCATTATAATGATTTTAGAAAATTATTAAATCAAAAGAATAGAAATTTCTATTACGAAACGAATGTAGGTGCTGGTTTGCCAATAATCGATACCGTCAAACAAATGGTATTGGCAGACGAACAAATCAATTCCATAAAAGGAGTTTTTAGCGGTTCGTTGAGTTATATATTTAATACTTTTTCAGAGGAAAATAAACCTTTTGCTGATGTCTTAATGGAAGCAAGAGCCAAAGGGTTTACCGAACCAGATCCAAGAGAAGATTTATGTGGAAATGATGTGGCTAGAAAACTATTGATTTTGGCTAGAGAAATTGGCTTGGAAAGTAATTTTGAAGATATAGATATTGTCAATTTAGTTCCAGAAAACTTAAGAAATATTGATAAGTGGGAAGATTTTGAATCGCATTTGGACGAAGTAACCCAATACTATGAAGACATAAAATCAAAACTTAATAGTAACCAAGTATTGCGTTATGTTGGCGAACTTAACAGAAATGGTAAAATGACTGTAAGTTTGATTACTTGTGATAAAGGTAGTCCATTATCCAATTTGAAAGGAGCTGATTCGATGATTGAAATTTACACTGATTCCTATGGAGATAAACCCATTATCATTCAAGGTGCAGGCGCAGGCGCATCAGTTACCGCAAGAGGTGTTTATTCAGATTTGATTAGAATGGGAAGTGTGTTGTAGTAGAATGGCTTGTCATCTAAATATTTAAATTTTAAGCAAAGTATGAAGTAACTTTTTTCTTGATCAATTGCTAATATATAAGTATTAAATTTCTTTTAAACAAATAATTTCATTTATCAACAATGCTAGTATTTGTGGGTGATACATTGGTTTTTTGTTCTTAAAATTGCACTTTGAAATAATAATTATTTAATATAAGTGTAGTGAATAAAATTAAAAGTGCTTTAATTTCAGTTTTTGATAAATCAGGACTAGACAAAATCGTTTTAAAACTCAATGAGTTAGGAGTAAAGATTTATTCTACTGGCGGAACACAGACTTTTATAGAAGGTATAGGTGTAGCGGTAATTCCTGTAGAGGATTTAACAAGTTATCCTTCTATTTTAGGAGGAAGAGTAAAAACATTGCATCCTAAAGTTTTTGGAGGCATTTTAAGCAGAAGAGCATTGGCTGGAGATGTTGCACAATTAGAAGAATTTGAAATACCAGAATTAGATTTAGTGATTGTGGATTTGTATCCTTTTGAAGATACTGTAGCTTCAGGAGCACATCACGATGATATCATTGAAAAAATTGATATTGGCGGAATTTCTTTGATAAGAGCTGCAGCAAAAAATTATAAAGATGTGGTTATTATTCCTTCCAAGAACGAATATGATACATTTTTGGAAATTCTTAACGAAAAACAAGGATTTACTTCAATTGAAGATAGAAAATATTTTGCAACTGCAGCCTTTAATGTTTCTTCTCATTATGATTCAGAAATTTATCAATATTTTATTGAAGGTAATGGAAGTTTGAAAATTAGTTCTCAAAATGAAAATGTATTGCGATACGGAGAAAATCCGCATCAAAACGGCTTTTTCTTTGGTGATTTGGACGCTATTTTTGAAAAACATCACGGAAAGGAATTGTCATACAACAATCTTTTGGACGTTGATGCAGCGGTAAATTTGATGTCAGAATTTGCAGACGCTAAACCTACTTTTGCGATACTGAAACACAACAATGCTTGTGGAATGGCAACTAGAAACACGATGCTTAAAGCATACGAAGATGCTTTAGCAGGAGATCCTGTTTCTGCTTTTGGTGGAATTTTGATTGCAAACGGAAATATTGATGAAGCAACAGCCCATGAAATCAACAGTTTGTTTTGTGAAGTGGTGATTGCTAAATCTTATGATACAAAAGCAATTGAAATACTTGAGTCTAAGAAAAATAGAATCATTCTTACACAAAAGAGTGTTGCATTGCCCAAAAGAATCGTTAGAACTGCTTTAAATGGTTATTTGGTTCAAGATAAGGACAATAAAACAGAAACAAAGACTGATTTAACAACTTGCACTACCAAAGAACCTACTGCCAATCAAATTGATGATTTATTATTTGCTAACAAGTTGGCAAAACACACCAAATCGAATACGATTGTTTTGGTAAAAAATGGACAGTTGCTAGCAAGCGGTACTGGACAAACATCCAGAGTGGATGCTTTGAACCAAGCGATACATAAAGCGCAAACTTTTAATTTTGATTTAAAAGATGCTGTGATGGCAAGTGATGCCTTTTTCCCTTTCCCAGATTGTGTAGAAATTGCACACAATGCTGGAATCAACGCTGTGATTCAACCAGGAGGTTCGATTAAAGATCAAGACTCAATTGATTTTTGTAATCAAAATGGTGTTGCGATGATTTTGACAGGAACAAGGCATTTTAAACATTAATTATCAAATAATAAATGAATCAAAACAAATAATGATTACATTTATAGGGAATAAAAGAATTAACTGATATTTGAAATAAAAAAAATCCAAAATGGGATTATTTAACGTATTTACACAAGAAATAGCCATAGATTTAGGTACTGCAAATACCTTAATCATTCACAACGATAAAGTCGTAGTGGATGAACCTTCTATTGTGGCAATTGACAGAAGTACCAACAAGATTATTGCAATCGGAAGAAAGGCACAACAGATGCACGGAAAGGTACATGATAATATTAAAACAGTTAGACCTTTGAAAGATGGTGTAATTGCAGATTTTCAAGCTGCAGAGCACATGATCAGGGGGATGATTAAAATGATTAAAACTGGAAATAGGTTTATAACACCATCTTTAAGAATGGTAATATGTATTCCTTCTGGAATTACGGAAGTTGAAAAAAGAGCGGTTCAAGATAGTGCCGAACATGCAGGAGGAAAGGAAGTGTATTTGATTCACGAACCTATGGCTGCTGCTATCGGAATCGGAGTTGACGTAGAAGAACCTATGGGGAATATGATTATTGATATAGGTGGAGGAACTTCAGAAATTGCGGTCATTGCACTAGGTGGAATTGTTTGTGATAAATCTATTCGTGTGGCTGGTGATGATTTTACTGCAGATATTGAGGATTATATGAGAAGACAACACAATATTCTTATTGGAGAGAGAACTGCAGAGCAAATCAAAATTGAAGTAGGTGCGGCAATTCCTGAATTGGACAATCCTCCAGCAGATTATGCAGTAAGAGGAAGAGATTTGATGACAGGTATTCCTAAAGAAATATATGTTTCTTACCAAGAAATTGCGCATGCCTTAGATAAATCTATTGCCAAAATCGAAGAAGCGATTTTGAGTGCTTTGGAAATGACTCCTCCAGAATTATCTGCTGACATATACAAAACTGGAATTTACATGGCAGGTGGTGGTTCCATGCTTAGAGGATTAGATATTCGTATTTCTCAAAAAACAAAATTACCAGTGCATATTGCCGAAGATCCTCTTAGAGCAGTGGCTCGTGGAACTGGTATAGCATTGAAAAATATAGAGAAATTCCAATTCTTGATAAAAGCGTAACCCTCAATAGTATTAAAATAGGATTATAGGTTTAAACAATGCAAAATATTTTTCGACTCTTACAGAAGTTTCAAGTAGTATTGTTATTCCTATTGTTTCAAATTCTTTGTTTTATATTACTGCTATCAGGAGATAATCAATACCATAAATCAAGTATTGCAAGTTCTTCTAATGCTGTTGTAGGTACTGTTTATGAATTTTCAAATTCAGTAACTTCATATTTTCATTTGGAAAAAGAAAACCAACAGTTAGTAGAAGAAAACAACGAACTCAAAAAGCAATTGTTGAGTAGGCAGATCCAAGTTGGAAAAATGTTTGTAAGGGTTAATGATTCAGTTTTTTACCAACAATACGAATCGATTCCTTCCAAAGTTATCAATAGTAGCATTTCATTTCCGAAAAACAATTTTATAACCTTGAATGTAGGAAAAGAACTTTCTGTAAATTCAAATATGGCAGTAATTGGCACAAAAGGAATAGTTGGGGTAGTAATAGCATCAAGTAATTCTTATGCAACGGTAATGCCTGTTATCAATGCCAATTTTACGCTACCTGTAAGGCACGCTAATTCCAAAAGTTTTGGACGAATATTTTGGGGAGAAGACGATACGTATTTAACAGCAACAGTAATTGATGTCCCTTCTAATGTAGCAGTTGATATAGGTGATTTGATTGAAACTAGAGGATCGGATGGGATGTTTCCTGAAGGCATTCCTGTGGGGAAAGTACTGTCTGTTAGTCCTGTTTCTGGAGAAACATACCAAATCATAAAAATTGGACTGATAGAAGATTTTAGTGCGATTTACAATGTGAAAGTGATTAAAAACTTGAAACGGAACGAACAATTAGAATTAGAAAAAGCAACTCAAGAGAAATTCCAATAATGAATCCAATAACAAGGTACATATTAAAGTTATTATTTATCATGCTGCTTCAGGTGATTGTTCTGAAAGAAATGGAATTGGGTGCTGCCAATTGGTGGATTACACCTTTTGTTTACTTTATCATCATTTTAGATTTACCCTTAAAAATCAACCCATTGCTTTTCATGCTCATAGCATTTTCATTAGGGATTATAATTGATATGTTTTACAATACATTTGGAATGCACGCTTCTGCTTGTGTGTTTTTAGCATTTGTAAGACATTACTTTGTGGTATTATTACTTCCTAGAGATGGCTTTGATATGAATACTACGTTTACGATTAAAAATGTTGGTTTTCTCAAATATGTTTTCTACATAGGTATTTTAAGTGTATTGTATCATCTATGGTTTTTTATTTTCGAAAGATTTAGTTTTGATTATTTCTTTTTAAGACTTTCACAAGCACTCACAAGTGGAATTTTTGCAATTTTATTGCTAATTTTATTGCATTTAGCGTTTGTAAAAACTCAGAAGAACTAATGGATCCATATCAAAATAGAAGATGGGTAATTATTCTTACCATATTAATGGTGGGGCTGGTTTTTTCTATTCGTTTGCTATATTTACAAGTATTAGATGATAAATGGGCAAAAAGGTCTGAAGAAATTACTCATTCACAAAAATCTTTAAAACCTTCCAGAGGACTGATTTACGATAGGAACGGAAAACTTCTCGTAGAAGCAAGTCAAGTGTATGATATTTTTGTTGTGCCCAAAGAAATAGGAGAGGTGGATACGAATGAAATTTGTGAAATATTTGAAATTACTAGAGAGGAATTTGATTTAAAACTTGAAAAAGCAATCAATTATGCAACATATGCACCTTCCGTTTTTATAGAAGGTATGAACAAAGATGATTATAGTAAAATTGCTTTTAAACTCTCTAATTTAAAAGGTTTTCACGAGGAAAGAAATACACAGAGAGGTTATCCAGAGCATGTAGCGGCTCATGTTTTGGGATATATCGGAAGTATAAGTAGCGAAGAATATCTCAAAGACAAACAAAGTGAAAATCCCTATTACTTGATGACAGATTATATCGGTAAAACTGGAATCGAATTGATTTATGAAAAAGAATTGAGAGGCGAAAGAGGGAAAGTGTCTTATCTAAAGGATAGATTGGGAAATGAAAAAGTAGATATTGAGAGTAAAAATGCCAAAAAAGGAAACAATTTGTACACAACCATTGATTTAGAATTACAAAAATATGGAGAATTGCTTATGCACAATAAAATTGGATGTATTGTTGCAATAGAACCTTCTACTGGAGAAATTTTATCAATGGTTTCCGCACCTTTTTACGATCCAGAATTATTTGTAGGTAGGGATTTAGGAAAAAACTACGCCAAAATAGCAGCAGAAGATACTTTGAAACTCAATCCTTTGATTAACAAGAGTATTTTTAACGATACCTACAGACCAGGTTCAATTTTTAAATTAGTACAAGCATTAGTTGCCATGCAAGAAGGCGTTATTTCCAGTACTACTGGATTTGAGTGCAATAAATCTTTGGTAGGGTGTCATAACCATCCTTCACCATCTAATGTAGAAATTGCCATACAACATTCTTGTAATCCTTATTTTTATCAAACGTATAAAAGATTGATTCAAAGAGGAGAGGATAAAAGTTTCTTCAAAGACAGTAGAATTGGAATCGAAAAATGGTCCAAAGCAGTAAAATCATTTGGTCTTGGTGTAAAATTAAACACTGATTTGCCAGGAATAAAATCAGGATTGATACCAGATGCTAATTTTTATGACAACGAATTTCCAACTAAAGAAAAACCTTATGGAAAACATTCGTGGGCTTTTAGTACTATTTATTCAAATAGTATTGGTGAAGGTGAAATTGGAGTTTCTCCGCTACAAATGGCAAATTTAGTAGCAATTATTGCCAATAGAGGTTATTATTACACACCTCATTTGGTTAGGAAAATAGGAGAAGATGGTACCAAAAGAGCAGATTATTTAATAAAGAATTACACTGCAGTAGCACCAGAACATTTCGAACCAGTAATTAATGCTATGGAGCAAGTAGTTTTGAATGGTACGGCAAGAAGAGCACAAATTGATAGCATATCAGTTTGTGGAAAAACAGGAACAGTTGAAAACAAAAATCCTAATATCAACGATCACTCTGTATTTATTGCTTTTGCACCCAAAGAAAATCCTCAAATTGCTGTTGCAGTATATGTAGAATATGGCACTTGGGGTGGAAAATGGGCTGCACCCATTGCAAGTTTGATTATTGAAAAATATCTCAATGGAAAATTAAGCGATAAAGGAATTGCAAAAGAAGAAATTGTAATACAAACCTCTATATTAACCAAAAACCAAGTATTTAATTGAGTACATTAAGACAAATAAACGTTTGGAAGCGAATCGATAAATGGTTTCTGTTACTTTACCTTGCACTTGTTGTGATGGGGTTTTCTACAGTTTATGCTTCTAGTTTTAATGATGATATGGCTTCAATTTTTACTTGGAGCGAAGATTACGGTAAACAATTTTATTGGATATTAATTTCGCTATTTATTGGTTTTTTGATATTATTAATGGAAGGTTCTTTCCTCAAAAATTCCTCTTTCATAGTATATGGAGTTGTCATTTTATTGCTTATCATAGTTTTGTTTATGCCTGCGATAAAAGGAGCCCACTCTTGGTTTAGCATTGGAGGATTTACAATTCAACCAGCAGAGTTTGCTAAATTAGCTTGTGCAATGGCATTTGCAAAATACATGAGCACTACAGGGGTAAAGATAGAAACATTCAAAACGAAGTTTAATGTATTCTTGTTGCTGTTTTGTCCAATGTTTTTAATTGTTCTTGAACCAGATCCAGGTACTGGTTTGGTATTTTTATCTTTTATTTTTGTGATGTACCGCGAAGGACTTTCTGGAAATATCTTGATCATGGGACTTTTTGCGCTAATTGTAGGTGTAATTGCTGTATACATTGCCTCTTTCGAAACAGTTGAGATCAACCAATTGGCAATAAATGAATTGATAGCAAATGGAGGAACGTATGATGAAAAAAATTATGTTGATTTGTCAAGACCTGAAGGTTTCTTTTCAAGTAATTATTTACTATCTATTTTTATGTTATTGATAGGTGTTTTCGGGATTTTGATTGTAAGATTTTTTGTATTGCCACGCTATCGAAAAAATTATTATCCTGCAATTATTGGAGGTGTTATATTTGCAATGATTTTAATCCTTACGATAAATTGGGCATATGACAATGTATTTCAAGAACGCCACAGAACAAGATTTCAAATTCAGTTTGGTTTAAAACTCGACAGAAAAGGTGCTGGGTATAATATTTATCAGGCTTTATCAGCTATTGGTTCTGGAGAAACGGTAGGAAAAGGATATTTAGAAGGAACGCTTAGTAATAATAAATTCAAACATGTTCCCGAACAGAGTACCGATTTTATTTTTTGTTCTTGGGCAGAAGAAAGAGGCTTTTTAGGAAGTTTTGTTTTGATAGTGGTCTATGTCGTCTTTTTATTGCGAGCCATCATCATTGCCGAGCGACAGCGGAGTGTTTATACACGGATATTTGCCTATAGTGTAGCCAGTATTTTCTTCTTCCATTTTATGATTAATTTGGGAATGGTAATCGGATTAGCACCTGTAATTGGAATTCCTTTGCCCTTTTTTAGTAAAGGAGGTTCTGCTATTCTTGGATTCTCCATTATGGTTTTTATCCTTATGCGACTAGATGCAGAAAGGAAAGATGTTTTGAGGTAGGGGATTGAAACCTGCCTGACGGCAGGCGGGAGTGCTTTGCTTTCAGTCCCGATGGCTATTGGGATGCTCTGAGCCATCCGCCTGAGGCGGATTGGCGGTGTCAGTAGATAACTTGGCTCTCTCCAA